>NZ_JBTEKS010000239.1:0-6953 GCF_054333355.1 Methylomagnum sp.
GGGCTGAAGCCCACTCCCACATGATGTGCCCTAATTTTGCGGATCATCGCAGAGCAGTGGCAGCAGCGCGGCCATATCCGGGAACAGCCGCGCTCCGGCTTCCGCCATGACCGAACCCTTTCCCGTGGGCGCGAATCCAAACACGGTCATTCCCGCCGCCACCCCGCCCCGCACGCCGAGGAGGCTGTCCTCAACCACCGCGCAACGCTCGGGCCGCACGTCCAACACGTCGGCGGCGTGGAGGAACAAGCCCGGCTCCGGCTTCCAGCTTCCAATATCGTAGGCGCTGACGATGCGGCCCTCGAAATAGGGTAGTAATCCAGTGGCCCGCAGGCTGACCGCCATTTTGTCGCTGGGTCCGTTGGACGCCACGCAAAAGGGCACACGCAATTCCCGCAGCAGCGCTTCCACGCCCGCGATGGGCCTAAGTTCCGCCTCGAAGGCCACCGCCATGCGTTGCCGCAGTTCGGGCAGGAAATCATCGGGCAGCCGTCGGCCCAGCCGTTGTTCGACCAGGGCGAGGGTGTCGCCCATCTTGCGCCCGGTGAATTGGGCCAAGGCTTCTTCCAGGGTGTAGTCGAGGCCGAGTTCGTTAATGCATTCCACCAGCACCCGGTTGCCCAGGACTTCGCTGTCCACCAGGGTGCCGTCGCAGTCGAAGATGATGGCGTCGTAGCGCATGGGTAGTTCTCAAGGGTGGGAGCGGTTTCCAGCCGCGACTGGCGGGGTATCGGTCGCGGTTAGAAACCGCTCCCACCGATTACCCGTGCTCCAGCCGCAAAAACTTCGCGTGCAGCGCGTCCCGGTCCTCCACATGGTCCGGGTCTTTGATGATGCACTCCACCGGGCAGACCTCGATGCACTGCGGCTTGTCGTGGTGCCCCACGCATTCGGTGCAAAGGGCCGGGTTGATTTCGTAGATGGACTCGCCTTCGGAAATTGCCCCGTTCGGGCAGGCCGGTTGGCAGACATCGCAGTTGATGCATTCGTCGGTAATCAGCAAAGCCATGGCGTTGATCTCACAAGGCATCGGCGAATTTGTTGAGCAGGGCTTCCCGCACCAGTTCCGGCACGAAGCTCGACACGTCGCCGCCCAGCTTGACGATTTCACGGATGACGGAGGAGGACAGGAAGGCGTACTTGTCGCTGGGGGTGAGGAACATGGTTTCCAACTCCGGCCCGAGATGGCGGTTCATGCCCGCGAGCTGGAATTCGAACTCGAAGTCCGACACGGCCCGGAGTCCCCGCAGAATCACGGAAGCGCCGACCGTCCGGGCGCAATCGACGGTGAGCGCGCCGAAGCTCAGCACTTCGACATTCGGCAAGTCTTTCAGCGCCTCGTGGGCCAGGACCACCCGCTCTTCCAGATCGAACAGCGGCGCCTTGCCCTTGTTGGCGGCCACGGCGACGAACACCCGGTCGAAGATGCGGGAAGCCCGTTGGGCCAGGTCGATGTGGCCGTTGGTGATGGGGTCGAAGGTTCCGGGGTAAAGGGCGGTGATATTCATGGGCTAGGGTTCCGCTGGTACAAGTGATAAGCCACCTCGCCCGCCGTGCCATCACGCAACAGACGCCAGCAAGGCGGCAGGCCATCGGGCTTCCAGCCGCGTTCGGTTTCCAAATAGATTTTCGCCGCCGGGGCCAGCCAGCCACGGGTTTCCAATGCGTCGCACGCCGGGCCGATTAAATTCTGGCGGAAGGGCGGGTCGAGAAACACCAGATCGAAGCGCTCGGCGGGACCGGCCAGGAAGCGGGCCACGTCGGCGTGGACGCATTCCACCGGCTCCGCGTTCAGTAGTGTGCGATTGCTTTTCAGGGCTGCGGACACGGCGGCTTGCGCTTCCACCTGCACCACCCATGCCGCGCCACGGGAGGCGGCTTCGAAACCGAGGGCGCCGCTCCCAGCGTAAAGGTCCAGGCAACGGGCACCCTCCAGGTCGCGTTGCAGCCAGTTGAACAGGGTTTCCCGCACCCGGTCCGGGGTGGGGCGGAGTCCCGGCGCGTCGGGAAACTTGAGCTTCCGGCGGCGCCATTGACCAGCGATGATGCGGATTTCGTTGTTCATGGGTGGGGGTTGGTTAATGTAGGTCGGGCTTTAGCCCGACCCACGGTCAAGCGGGGCGGTGGGATCGGGCTAAAGCCCGACCTACAAGCGTGGCCATTACTTCGCCCCGCCGCCCACCAGCACGGTTTGCAGCCGCTCCGGGTCGATCCGCGCCTTGAACGCCCGCTTGATGTCCCCCTTGGTCACGGCCTGCACTTTCTGGGTGAAGGTGTCGAGGTAATCCAGCGGGCGGTTATAAAACGCTATCGAAGCGACTTCCCCGGTCAACTTCTGGTTGCTGTCGAGGCGCAGGACGAAGCCGCCGACGATGTTCTTCTTGGAAGCGTCCAATTCCTTGTCGGTCGGGCCGTTATTGATAAAGTCGCGCACGGTCTTGATGGCCACGTCCAACGCTTCACCGGCCTGTGCGTTCTTGGTTTGCAAACCGATTTGATAAGGGCCGGTCACCCGCAACGGATAGAAATAGCTGAACGCGCTGTAGGCGAAGCCGCGTTTCTCCCGCACCTCCTCCATGATCCGCGACACCAGCCCGCTGCCGCCCAGAATGTGGTTGCCCACGTACAGGGGGAAATAGTCCGGGTCGTTCACCTTCATGCCCAACTCGCCCGCGAAGACGTGGGTTTGCTCGGACGGGAACGGGGTCTTCACGGTCTGCGCGGTTGGCTTGGCGACGGGTTCCGGCAGAGGCGGCAGCCCCTCGCCATCGGGCAGGGCGGACAACAGGTTGTCGGCGATGGACTCCGCCTCGGGCCGCCTCAGGTCGCCGACGATGACCAGAATGCCGTTCTTCGCTGTATAGGCGCGTTTGTGGAAATCCACCAAGTCGTCACGGGTCAGCGGCTCGACGGTTTCTTTATTCCCCTCCGGCGGATGGCCGTAGGGATGGTCGCCATACAGCGCTTTCATGAAGGCAATCTCGGCGAGGTCGCCCGGGTCTTCGCCCCGTTGCTTGATGGCGAGCAGGGTGCGGTTTTTCTCGCGGTCGAAGTCTTTTTGATCGAAGCGGGGATGAGCCAGCACTTCCTTGGCGGTTTCCAGGGCTACCGACAACTTCTCGGGGTGGGTGAGGCTGCGCAGCGCGACAAAAGCCGAATCGCGGGAAGCGCCGCTGCTCAGCGCCGCGCCGATATTCTCCAAGCGTTGGGCGATGGCGTCAGCGCCCCAAGCGCCCGCGCCGGTGTCCAGCAGGTTGGAGGTCAGCGCCGCCAAGCCGAATTTGGTGCCGTCGCGAGCGCTGCCCGCATCGAACACCAGCCGCACATCCACCAAGGGCAGCCCTTGGGTGGCGACGAAATACACCCGCCCGCCCCGCGCCGTGGTCCAGTGCTGGATGTCGGGCGTGGCGAAGGCCGGGAGGCTGACGAACAGGCAAATCAACAGCCAGATATTGGCGAAACGCCGGTTTCTTGCCCCCTCTCCCCCTGGGAGAGGGTCGGGGTGAGGGGAATTCAAATGAGCCTTCCTTCCTTCAACAAAAATCGAATTAACGGACATGGTCACCTCCCATGGGGGCGTCTTCGGGCGCGGATGCCCCTTCGGGCAAAGGCTGGGGTTCGAGATGGGCGACGGTGAGCCGGTCATCCACCAGATATTTGTTGGCGACCTTCTGCACTTGCTCGGCGGTCACGGCGTTGACCTTGTCCACGTATTCCTGAACCGTGTGCCAGCCCAGGCCGACGGTCTCCGCCGCGCCCAACTGCATGGCCTGGTAGAACATGGAGTCAAGCTGATAGACATGGCTGGCGAGCACCTGCGCCTTGACCCGCTGCAACTCCTCGGCGGAAATCGGCTCGTCCCGCAGGCGGCGGATTTCGTCCGACAGGGATTTTTCCAGTTCGGCCAGTGACTTACCTTCAACCGGCGTGGCTTCCAGGGTGAACAGGCTGGATAGGCGCGAATTCAGGTCATAGCCCGCCCCGGCGGCGGAGGCGATTTGTTGGCCCCGCACCAGTCGGCTGGACAGCCGGGCGCTGTTGCCGCCGTCCAAAATGCCAGCGGCGACTTCCAAGGCGTAGGCGTCGCGCTCGTCGGGGGCGGTCTTGAGGGAGGGCGTCTTGTAGCCCATGACCAAGAAGGGCAGCTTGGCGGGCAGCTTGACCGTCAAGCGGCGGATGCCCAATTGCTCCACTTCGCCCTGCGGCTTGATCTCCGGCAGTTCACTGGGCTTGAGCTTGGCGAAGTACTTTTTCGCCAGGGCGTAGACCTCGTCGGGCTTCACGTCGCCAACCACCACCACGGTGGCGTTGTTGGGCGCGTACCAGAGCGCGTACCACTCTTTAAGGTCGGCCAGGGTCAGCCCGGCCACGTCGTCCGGCCAGCCGATGACGGGATTTTTATAAGGGCTGTTGCTGTAGGCCACCGAGTCGAAATGCTCCTGCATCTTGGACCGGGGCTGATCGTCGGTGCGGAGCCGCCGCTCCTCCAGCACCACTTGGTGTTCCTTGGCGAATTCCGGCTCCAACAGCTTGAGGTTACGCATCCGGTCGGCTTCCAGTTCAAAGCTCACCGGCAGTCGGCCCTTCTCCAGCGACTGGAAATAGGCGGTATAGTCCTGGGCGGTGAAAGCGTTTTCCCTCCCCCCGTTTGCTGCGATAATGCGGGAAAACTCCCCCGGCGGATGCTTGTCAGTGCCCTTGAACATCATGTGTTCGAGCATGTGGGATATGCCCGTAATGCCGCCGTATTCGTGGCTCGCGCCCACTTTGTACCAGACCTGCGAGACGACCGCCGGGGCACGGTGATCTTCTTGCACGATGAGCTTTAAACCGTTGTCCAACTGGAATTCATGCACCAGAGGCTCGGCGGCGTGGACCGAGAGCGGCGCGGCCAGCAGGATCAAACGGAGTCCGCGTAATAACATGTGACGTTCTCCTTGGGATTGTTCATTAGTTTGGCGGGCAAACCGCCTGACGGCTGCTATTGTAATCGAATACCGAAACCGACGATGACGACCACCACACCCGATTCCGCACCCCCCGCTTCCTGGCGAGCTTACTTGGCGCTGTGCAAGCTCCGGGTCGTCGGGGCCATCGTATTCACCGCCGTGATCGGCATGTTCCTGGCGGTGCCGGGGCTGCCGCCGCTGATGGAATCCTTCTGGGGCGCCATCGGCATCGGACTCGCCGCCGCCTCCGCCGCTGCGTTGAACCACATCTACGACCGGGAAATCGACGGCAAGATGTCCCGCACCGAGGACCGCCCGCTGCCCCAATCCCAGCTCAGCCCGCGCCAAGCCAATATTTTCGCGGGCATCATCGGGGTGCTGTCGATGGTCATTCTGGCGGTGTTCGTCAATGTGCTGACGGCGGTGCTGACCTTCGTGTCGCTGATTGGCTATGCGGTCATCTACACCCGCTACTTGAAGCGCATCACCACCCAGAACATCGTCATCGGCGGCGCGGCGGGCGCGGCTCCGCCCGTGTTGGGCTGGTGCGCGGTGACGGGGGCGGTGCATCCCCATTCGCTGCTGCTGTTCCTGCTGATTTTCACCTGGACCCCGCCCCATTTCTGGCCGCTGGCCTTGGCGAAGAAAGACGAGTACCGGCTGGCCGAGATGCCCATGCTGCCGGTCATCTACGGCGACGACATCACCAAGCTGCATATCCTGCTCTATACCATCCTGCTATTCATTTTCAGCCTGTTCCCGTTCCTCACCCACATGAGCGGCTTGATTTATCTGCTCGCGGCGGTGGTGCTGGGCGCCGGATTTCTCTACTACGCCATCCGGCTCAAGCTGGCGAAGGACAACAAGCTGGCGATGAAGACCTTCGCCTATTCGCTGCTGTATTTGATGGGGATATTCTCGGCGCTGCTGGTCGATCATTATTACCGGCTCGTGCCGTAATAAGCGCTCGTAGTCCCTTCTCGCTTTAGCGGGCGGGATTGCGGCTTATTTCACCGTGGCTTGGTTTGAGCCGGCCTTGCGCAGCCTGCCTGGCAATCCTTTCGTGATTGGCTCTTTGGCCGGGGACGGCGGCGGTTTCGCGGAAGCCATCGCCGGACGCTGGCGAGCCGCTGGCGGGATGGGTCTGGATCGGCTGGAAATCGTGGTGACTTCGGCCCTGACCCTGGCGGTACTGCTGTCCATCGACACCTTGAAGACCTGCGTGGTGCTGGACACCTTGACCCGCAGCCGCCATGACTCGAACCGGGAGATCGTCGGCCAAGGCGTGGGCAATATCGTTTCGGCGGTGGCGGGTGGAATTCCCGGCGCGGGCACCATGGCCAAGCCACCCTCAATCAACCCGGAACGGCGGCTGGTGGCCCCGCTGGAAACATTCACCAGGGTGGCGCCCATGATGGCCTTGCTGGTGTTCGGTGGACTCATCGCCTGGATGCCGGTGGCTTCTCTGGTCGCCATCCTCATTGTGATCGGTGCCCGCATGATCGACCGCCACAGCCTCGGCTTCCTGAAATCCCGCGCCACGGTGCTGGATTTCGCCATCATCTTTGTGGTGATTGTGGTGGCTTTGACGGTCAGCCTCATCGCCGCGTCCGGCGTGGGCGTGGGCTTGGCGGTGCTGCTGTTCATGCGGGAACAGATCGGCGGCACCATCGTCCGGCGCAAGAGCTATGGCGACGCCACCTTTTCCAAGCAGGTACGCTTGCACGACGAGATGGCGATCCTAGAGCGCGAGGGCCATCAAGCCGTGATTGTGGAGTTGCAGGGCAGCTTGTTCTTTGGCACCGCCGACCAGCTTTACCGGGCCTTGGCACCGGAAATGGGAGCGTGTCGTTACATCATCCTCGACATGCGCCGGGTGCAGTCGGTGGACGTGACCGCCGCCCATGTTCTTGAGCAAATCAAGGACCAGCTGGCCGAGCGGGAAGGCTTCCTGATTTTCAGCCAATTGCCTTCGCGGGTGCCTTCCGGGCTTGATATGCAGCG
>NZ_JBTEKS010000240.1:0-6924 GCF_054333355.1 Methylomagnum sp.
CGGCGCTCACCGCGTCCGGCAACCAGCCCACCGCGAGCGAGGCGGAGCTGACGTAGTCGGTCCTGATGTCGCTGAGGTTGCCGGACGGGTCGTCGGTCGCGGGCTGGTTTTTGGCGTCCAACACCTGGATGCCGCCCCGCACCACGGACGGCGGCGTGGAGGTCGGGTTGTACATGGGCTTGGTGGTGTCCACCATGAAGAAAGTGGCCCCCTGCTGCCACAGATTCAAGGGACGGACGATGCCCAGCGTGTCCCACCCCGAGCCGCTGGCGCCCTGCTCCATGACTTGGTTATACGCCTTGAGGGTGGCCCCGTTGAGGGCGTCGATGACCACCAGCCAGCGGGCGGTGGCGGACACCGCAAGGGTCAGCTTCCAGGCGAGGCGGGGCGTGCGGTCGCCGGGGGCGTAGACGATCAGCTCCGGCTGGCCCACCGTCGCCCCGTCGCCGCCTTTGACCTCCCGCCGCGCCCGGGCGATGGCGGCGGCTTCGCTCACCACGGGGTTGGTCTCGGTGTTGCGGGGGGTGGGGACGTAGGCGCCGTCCAGCGCGTCCACATTGCCGGACGGATCGATATGCACCAGCAATTCCGCCGGCCAGACGGGCAGATTCTTGAAGCGCTGCTCATAGCGCAGATGACGCCGGTATAGCTCGTCCTCCTTGTGGTTGAGCAGCTTCATTTCCGTGTCGGGGTTGTCCAGGCGCAGCAAATCCTTTTGGTTGCGGAGAAAGGCGCGGGCGGTCTTTTCGTCGCGGCCCTTTTGCGTCGCGCCCAGGCTGGAGGCCGGTTCGAGGATGGCGCCCCGCATCTGCCGGGGCGTGCCCGTCTGTTCGATGCCCCGGATTTCCAGCTCGGCCCCGAGCCGGGCGCGAAGCCGGGCGATGGCTAGTCGTTGGCGGAGCTGAAGCTCGGGGCTGCCCGCGCTCTTGGCCTTGGCGGCTTCGGCCTTGAGTCTGCCGGTGATTTCGCGAAGCTTCGAGGCGGCTTGTTCGGCGCGGGGGTCGGTGGCTTGGCCGCTGGCGTTGCCCGCTCCGGTGGCGGACACGGCGGGTGCCTGGGTGACGGGGTGAACCGGCACGGCGTCGGGATCGGCGGCGTGGTCGGGCGGGGATAAAACTAGGCCGATGAGGACGGGGAAGGTTCTCAGGGTGATGGAATATCGAGACATTGCTGCCCCCAGAGGCGGTGAGTTGTTTTGTTTGGCCGGGTCGGGGACCGGCGGGTGTTGTGGATAAGGATAAAGTAAATGGGGCGTTTCGTGGGTGTGACTGATGCGTGGGGCAAGGCTTGAATCCGTGATCGCCCCTGTTTTGGGCAACGGATTCGTTGCGCAAAGCGTTTGTTGCGCAACGTTTATGGTCCGGTAGATCGGGCCTGTACTCATGCAGGGCAATCGCGCTATGCAGGGAGCCGCTGTTTTTCCCCTCTCGCCTCAAAGGCGAGAAGGAGAAAAATCACATAGCGCGATTGCCCTGTGTACTCATGCCCGACGCCCTGACTACGCTGACATGTCGGGCATGGAATACATGCCCGCCCGGATTTTATTTTGCCAAAAACCGCCTCCCCACCACCCGCGCCGCCTTGAGCCGCCCGCGAATATCCACCCAACAATCCCCATACCCGCCCGCTGGCAAGCGGGCGAAGGCGATGGACCCGCCCAGCGTGGGCGAATAAATTCCGCTGGTGACGATCCCTTCCCCCTCCTCCGGCACCACCACCCGCTGCCCGTGCCGCAACACGCCCGGCTCGTCCAGCAACAGCCCGACGAACCGCCGCAACCCGCCCGCCCGACGCTGCGCTTCCAGGCTGGCCCGGCCAATGAAGTCCCGCTCCGCCGGATCGAAAGCCACCGTCCAAGTGAGACCGCTTTCCAAGGGCGTGACGGTCTCGTCCATGTCCTGGCCCGACAGCGCTAACCCTGCCTCCAGCCGCAAGGTATCGCGGGCACCCAGACCACAGGGCGCGACGCCCGCCGACGCCAAGCCACGCCACAGACCGGGCGCGGCGTCCACGGGCAGGATGATTTCGTAGCCGTCCTCGCCGGTGTAGCCGGTGCGGGCCACGAACCACTCGCCGGACTCCACGAAGCCAAAAGACGGCAAAGCATCGGCGGCGTCCCGAAATTCGGGCGGCAGACAGGCTCGCGATTTGCCCCGCGCTTCCGGTCCCTGCACGGCGATGATGGCGAGATCGGGACGCGGCGTGGCCCGCACGGCCCGGCCCACCGCGTGGCCGGTGATCCAGGCCGTCACCCGGTCGCGGGTCGCGGCGTTGCTGACCAGCCGGAACCGCCCATCCGTTCGGCGATAGGCGATGGCGTCGTCGATCACGCCGCCGGATTCATTCAGCACACAGGTATAGAGCGCTCGTCCGTCGCCATCCAGGCGGGCGATGTCGTTGGCGAGCAGCATTCTGAGAAACGCCTGAGCCTCCGGCCCGTCCAGATCGAAAATCGCCATGTGGGAGACATCGAACATGCCCGCGTCCCGCCGCACGGCGCGGTGTTCCTCCAATTGCGAGCCGAAGTGCAGGGGCAAATCCCAACCGGCGAATTCGACCAGACGCCCGCCGAACTCCCGGTGTGTGTCGTAAAGAATGGTTTGCTGTGCCATGGCCCGTGGTTCTCCCTGAATGAATGCCAAGCGCCCATTCAATACGACCCGCCCCCCTGCCGCAACGCCTCTTTTGGAACAAACCAATCCCCAGAAACAGAAAAGCCGACATAACGTCGGCTGTTTCTATGGAATTAGCGCGCAGCGATCACTGACAAGCGTAAGCCCTGGCGCTAGCCTCGCCATTGAATGCGCCCACCGTCCGAAAATCCGTGAAGACGATATGCGTCGCCCCGATGGCACCGGCTTTCTTCTCAACGCTGGCTTTGGCGATGGGTTGCCAACCGAGATTTTTGCCATAGCCGGACGAGCCAGCGACCTTGCCCAGCAAATGGCAGTTCTTTACCTCCGCCTCCGACACCTCGTCCGGCTTGGCCTGCGCGTTACCGACCAAAGCGCCGGCCAAAGCAACAACGGCGGCAATACGAAACAGATTGGACAGCATGGCGTGGTTCCTCCCTTGGGTGCTTGGCATCAGCGTATTTCACTTATTTGGTGCGTATAAGCACCAAACTTGGTCAATAGCCTACATGGTTTCGCTTCGATATTGAATATCGGGACCGAAAATTTTTTGCCGCCTCGCAAAAAAAGCGATCCAACCCACCCAAAATAAAATCATAACTATTTGATATTTAATTAAAAAATAGCGGTCATCGCCCAGAACATTTCTTAGCCAAACGGCTTAATTTAGGCCACGACAAAAACGCACCAAAAAATCTCAAACAACGAGATGGGCGCACAAGTATGGAATGGACCAGAAAACCTCTGAAGCGTTTTCATCTACCATGGGCGAGCAGAAAGGCCGTGGGAGCGGGCTTCAGCCCGCGACAGCCGGGCTTGATCGTGGGCTGAAGCCCACTCCCACCACCGTACATTCGATCCCAAATCGCTCTAGCCGACCGGGCAACGACAAAAGTGGTTTCAGCGAAAGGGGCCGCCGCAGGCTTCTCGTAAGGCTTCGAGTGCAGCGGACAAAGCAGCGAAGGGAATGAGGGAGGTAGCGGCGGTTTCGGTGAGTTCGCTTTCAAGGCGTTGGAGCCGGGCCAACTTCGGCTGAATTTCGGGAGAGGAAAACAGCGCGGCGGGATCGTCCACGCCCCGCCGCGACAAAGCCAAGGTCAAGGCCAGCGGCGCGGAGAGGAACCGTTCCAGCAGCGCCGCACGGGTACGCCGCTCCCAGCGGTCGCGGGGCTGCACGGCGCCCAACAGCGCCAACACTCGCGGCAGCCCCAATTGCCGGGCCACCGCATCGGACAGCCGCGCCACCTCGGCCAAGGGCCGACCAGTCAGCGCCGCCGCATCGGCCAGGGCGGGAAAATCGCCCAGCCGGTCAGCGAACACCAACCGCCGCGCTTCATCCGGCGTGAAATCAAGCCCCGCCAGTTCGGCCAGGCTCCGGTCGTGGTCGGTTCGGCTTTCCGCTTGATGGGATAAATAGGCCAAATAGGCGTCAAGCCCGGAGCGCCAAGCCTCCATGGCGCTCTCATCGGAAACGAGCGCCCGCCCCGCTTGCAGCGTCCAGCGGCAACCCTCGGCCAGCAGGTTTTCCAGGCGCAGCAACAGCGCATATTGCCGGTTCGCCTCGATTCGGCCATCCAGAGCGCACACCTTGTGGCGCAAGGCCCGACCGCCAATTACCTGGTCGAACAGCAAATAAGCGCCCACCGCCCGGACCAATTGGGCCGGTTCCAGCTCATCGACCCAGGCCAGAAAACCCGCACCCGCCTGCCCGATGATGGCGTTGCAAATCAATGTGGCGGTGATTTCGCGGGCCAGAGGATGCGCCGACAAATGGATGCCGAATCGCGCCCGCAGCGGTGTCGGGAAATATTCGGCGAGAATCGCGGCGGTCCACGGCTGGGCCAGGAAATCGCCCGCGTCAAGCAAGGCCCGCTTCAAGGCTAGCTTTGCGTAAGCCATCAGCACGGCAAGTTCCGGTCTCGCAAATCCGAGACTGCCGCGTGTCAGCACGTCCTTCCGGGTCGGGAAGGACTCCACCGCCCGGTCCAGCAGCCCAGCGTTGACCAGCCGGTCGGCCACGTCAAGGAATGGCTCCACCTCCCGCAGGCACCGCGCTTGGTCCAAGGACAGGCACAGGCTTTGTTCATAATTGTTCGCCAGCACGGCGCTTATGACATCGCCAGTCAATGCCGACAACTCGCGGTTGCGTTCGGCCTCCCCGGCAATCGCGCCGCGCCGCTCCAGCAGCGCCATCAGAATCTTGAGGTTGACCTCGTGGTCCGACAAGTCCACCCCGCCGGAATTGTCCACCGCGTCGGTGTTGATGCGGCCGTCGGCCAGGGCGTATTCGACGCGGGCCTTCTGGGTAAAGCCCAGGTTAGCGCCCTCCCCCACCACCTTGGCGCGGAGTTGGACCGCGTCCACCCGCGCCAGATCGTTCAGCTTGTCCGCCGCGTCCTCGTGGGCTTCCTCGGTGGCTTTGACGTAGGTGCCGATGCCGCCCAGCCACAGCAAATCCACCGGGGCCGTCAGCAGTCGGCGGATCAATTCCTCCCCGTCCACCGTGGCGTGCCGCACGCACAGCCAGTCGCGGACTTCGGATGTGAGCGAGATATTCTTGGCGTCGCGCCGGAACACCCCGCCGCCCGGCGAAATCAGGCGGGGGTCGTAGTCATTCCAGCCGGAACGGGGCAGATCGTACAAACGCCGCCGCTCCTGATACGAAATGGCTGGATCGGGAGTCGGGTCGAGGAAAATATGCTGGCTGCCGAACGCCGCCCGCAACCGGATGTTTTGGGATAACAACATGCCGTTGCCGAACACGTCGCCATCCATGCTGCCGATGCCGACGACGGTGAACGGCTGGGTTTCGATGTCCTGCCCGGCCTCGCGGAAATGCCGCTTGACGCACTCCCAAGCGCCCCGCGCCGTGATGCCGAGTTGCTTGTGGTCGTAGCCGTGCGAGCCGCCGCTGGCGAAGGCGTCCCCCAGCCAGAAGCCATATTCCGCCGCGATGCCGTTGGCGCTGTCCGAGAGCCGGGCCGTGCCCTTGTCGGCGGCGACCACCTGATAAGGATCGGCGTCATCATAGGTCACCAGGTTGGGCGGCGGCTCGATGGCGGCGCCGACGCGGTTGTCGGTCAGGTTCAACAAGCCCCGAATTAACGTGGCATAGGCCCGCCACGCCAAGCGGTTCTGCGTCTCGGGATCGCCGCTGGCGGTATTCAGCACGAAGCCGCCCTTGGCCCCCAGCGGCACGATGAGGGCGTTCTTGGTCATCTGGGTCCGCATCAGGCTGAGGATTTCGCTGCGGAAATCGTCGGGCCGATCCGACCAGCGGATACCGCCCCGCGCCACCTTGGCCCCGCGTAAATGGATGCCTTCCATCCAGGCCGCGTGAACGTAGATTTCGAACAAGGGCCGGGGGGCGGGCATATCGATGACGCCGAGGCTGCCGATTTTCAGGGCGAGGGCGTGATTTTCCGGCGGTTTCGGTTGGTAAAAATCAGTGCGCAGCGTGGCGTCGATGAGGTTGAAAAGGCCGCGCAAGATGCGGTCCTCGTTGGTGTCCGCCACCGCGTCCAGGGCGGCGGCGAGTTCCAGGCGGACGGGGAACAGCGCCTCTTCTTCGCGTTGTTCGGCGCGGGACCAGCGGCCATCGGGTTCGAAACGGCTGGCGAAATAGCGGAACAGCAGCGCCGCCGCGTTGGGATTATCGAGCAGCGCCCGGTGAAAACGGAACCGGCTGAACCTGCTGCCCAGTTGAAAGTAATAATTGCGGTAGGCGCGGAACACGTCGATTTGCCGCCAGGCCAGCCCGGCCACCAGCAACAGGCCGTTGAGCGCGTCGTTCTCCACCCAGCCGCCGAGCATCGCGTGGAGTGACTCCAACAGCGGCGTTTTGTGGGGCATCAAATCGGCCACGCCGGGCGGGGCGGGCATGACCGCGAAGCTACGTAGGAACAGCGGCTTGATTCCAACGTCCATCCTGAAAGACACCTGGTCGATGACCCGCAGCCCCAGATTCGCCAGGAACGGCATGATTTCGTCCAGGCTGCGCTCCCGCTCGCCGTACAGCCGCAGCCGGTAATGGGTATCGCCGTGACGGGGATGGGGTTCCCACAGATCGAACCGTTCGCCCCCGGCCTGGATCAATTCATCCAAGCGCAGGGCGTCGCGGACGGCCAGTTTCGGCGGGGTGAGGGCGCGGTATTCGGGGGAGAAGAGATCGACGTGGCGGATGGGCGCGAGGCTGGCGTCCGCCTCGGCGGCGGCGCGTTGTAGTTGGGCGGTGAAGATGCGTTCCCAGGACATGGTAAGGCTTCGTTTAGGCGGGGCGGGGGGGGGGGGG
>NZ_JBTEKS010000241.1:0-6895 GCF_054333355.1 Methylomagnum sp.
TGGGCTAAGCGGGGGTAGCGTAAGGGCGGGAGGCAAATATCTTAAACCGCGTCTCGTTTGAAAGCCGTAGTGCTGGGCACCGCCTATATATTAGGATGGGTGCAGCGTGGCGAAACCCATCATGCCCCTAGCCTGAGGCGATGGGTTCCGTCGAGGCTCCACCCATCCTATAAGCCATGGCTCTCAAACGGGACGCGGTTTAAAACTGTGAAATTTGAGCGCGTTAATCAAAATTAAACCCCCGGGCTTCCAGCCATGGTTTTGTTAGGTAAAGCGCCGGTTCCGTGTCAGACTGTCCCCGACAGAAAAGCGATGGCCCCGTTACTGTCGCGGGGCGTTGAGGGCCGGACGCATCCCTAAGGGTGCCCGGCAAAAGCGGGCCGACCTAGGTCGGTTTTGCTGGCATTGCCGATCACTTTCGTGTCGTCGGCGATTTTTTTAACAGGGATGAAAAATGACGCCTTACCCTATTAAGGTTTGGCGCGAGGCAATTATGCATACCGTAAAGCGCATTGTGATGGTTTCTTTATTGGGCTTGTTTCTGACCGCTTGCGGCAGCGACGGGCAGGGACCATTTGGAAATACCCAAGGACCGAAGAAGCCACAGCAGACGAATTCATTGGGTTCGCCTTCCTTGTAATGGGGTTTCCCTGCGACAAGAAATGATCGAGGTCCATGATTTCGGCGCCGGAGCGAAGCAATTCGCTCCGGCGTTTCTCGTTGCGGTCATCCTCAATTTGTGGGAGCGGTCTTTAGGCCGCGGCGATTCCGCGCTCGGTCGCGGCCTAAAGACCGCTTCCACGACAACCGGCCTTCCTTAGCCGCCCGCCCGCACAAAATCCAGCAAATACGGGAACCGTCCGCCCGTCTCCTCAGGTGGCACCGCCACCCGCCTTGCGCCCGAGCCAAAATTGAGGAACCGCCCGCTGGGACTCCACGGCGGCGGGGCCATGGGGTGCGGGCGCGGTTGACGGGGTTCGCCACCGCCTTCCGCTTCCAACTCCAATTCCGGGACAGCCACCGGGGCGGCAAGGGTGCCCGCCAAGCCCGGACGGGCCGGGAAATAAGTGCAGCCACCCAACACGTCGCCAGTGCGGGCGTCCAGCAGATCGAACACCAGGGAATGAATGGGCGGCACCGTCGGATGTAGCGTTGAAGGCGGGTTCCAAGTCTTGTAGCGGACCCCCGCCAGGGCGAGGCCACGAGTGCGCGAGGCGTGCAAGGGCACCCGCCGCCCATTGCAGACAAGGACGTGACGGGACGGAATCAGCCCCGACACCTCGGCCTGAATCCGCTGGTTGGACGAGTCGATGAGCCGCGCCACGCCGGAGGCGGTGACTTCCTCGGACAGCACCGGCCACGGCTCGTGGGCCAAGCGCAGTTCCAATCCCACATCGCCCATTTGTATCTGGCCCAGCACCGGGAAGCGTTGCGCCAGGAACGGCTCGAACCATTCGGCCTGCACCGGCAATCCCGCCCCGCGCAAGTCGCCCAGGATTTTCCGTAAGTCCTCCCACAGCGGTCCCGGCAGCATGAAGCGGTCGTGCAAATCCCCGCCCCAATCGGCCAGACCGGCATCCACCGGCGCCTTCGCCAAATAGGTCAGCAGGGCGCGGACCAGCAGCCCTTGGGCCAGGGCCAGCTTGGCATCGGGCGCGGACTCAAACGAACGCAGGGCGATCCGGCCCAGGCGCAGGCTGGAACGATCCGGCGCGTAAAGCTGGTCGATGCGGATTTCCGCCCGGCGCATGTCGCCGCTGGGATCGGCCAGCAGATGGCGCAGCGCCCGGTCGGGAATCCAGGGGCCGGGCGAATCGTTCAGCGACAACCGGGACAGGGCCAGGCCCAATTCGTACAGGGCGTCGTCGCGGCCCTCGTCCGGGCGGGGCGCCGGGCCGGATGGACCCAGCAGCCGCCCCGCGAAGAAATAGGAGAGGCAAGGATGCCGCTGCCAATAAGTAATGAGCGAATGCAGCAATTGCGGCCTGAGCAGGAACGGACTGAGCGGCGGCCGCTCGCCCCCCAGCACGATGTCGGCGTTGCCGCCGGGCGGTTGCCGCCGTCCATCCGAGGCGATGCGTTCGGCCCGCAAGCCCACGGCTTCGGCTTCCCGGTAAACCCCGCTGACGATGCTGGACAAGCGCGCCCAGGACTCGGCGGCGGGCAATGTGACCCGCAGCACGCCGGACTCGGGTTCCAGGGTCAGCCGCCCCAGCCGGAAATCCTCCGGCGGCTCATAGCCTTCCAACAGGGCCGGAAGACCCAATTCGGCGGCGGCGGCTTCGACGACCCCCACCAAGTCCAGCCAATGCTCCAAATGGGTCAGCGGCGGCAGGAAGACATGCAGCCGACCTTCCCGGACCTGCACGCACAGCGCCGTGCGGGGCGGGCGGGCCAAGGGCTGATCGAGGTCGGCGGATTCCAACGGCTCCGCCACTTGGGGGTGGCGGGTCAGGCGGGCGGCGGGTTCGCCGTGGATTTCCGCCAGCAGGGGGCGCTCCTCGAAATGGCAGCGCTCGGGATCGGGGTTGGCCGGGGCGTCCTCGCCCATCGGCAGGCTGTCCAGCGGCAAGCGGTAGCCCAGCGGGGAATTCCCCGGCGCCAAATACAAGGCACCGCGCCGGAACCGCCAGCGGCCCGTGGCCCAGCGCTCGGACGCCGCGTCCCAGCGCAACGGCAGCACATATCCCACCGGGTCCAGCCGGGTCTGCGACAACTTGATGGCCAGTGCCCGCCGCCGGATAGGGTCGCGCAGGGCTTCGGCGGGCGGCTCGAATTGGATATGGTGGCGGTTCAGCCACAGTTCGTGCAACTGGTCCTCGTGGGCGGGCAGCAGGTAATCGGGCGACACGCCGAGACGCTTCGCCAGGGTTTGGGCGAAGTTGGCTGCGTCGCTGATTTCGGGGGCTTCCGGGCCGACATTCATCGTCTTGACCGCCCGCCGTGGATGGCCCGCCTGGGGCAGCGGGGAGACCGTACTGGCGGAGACCGACGTGGTTTTGAAAGCCGCGTCGGTCTTATTTTGGAGCGCTGGATGGTGGGTAATGGGTTGACCATCGGTACGGAAAAAGCAGTTCAGCTTCCAGCGCGGCAGATTCTCTCCACCGAACCATTCGCCTTGGCCCTCGTGCGGCACGCCGCCGGGCGCCAGCCGTTGCCGGAGCCGGGTCAGCAATTCCTCGGCGGCGGCCCGCTTGCCCGGACCCACGGCGGCGGTGGACCACTCCGGGGCCGTGGAATCGGCGGCGGTGAAGCACACCGTGGAGGCCATGGCGAGGCTCATGCCTTCGTCCTTCAAGCGCTGGTCCACCTGTTTACCCACGACATTGATGTCGGCCCATTGCGCGTCCGTGTAGGGCGCGGGAGCCGGGGCTGGCACCAGGCGGCGGACGCGAACTTCGCTCGTAGTCCCGGCTTCAGCCGGAACTTCGGACTCCGAAGATTCGCCCGCTTCCGCCACCCACGGCAAGGCCCGCAAAGGGTCGGGCGTCGCGGCCAGGGGAATATAACCTTCGTGGGTGAACAGCCCCGCCGCCGGGTCCAGCCCAATCCAGCCCGCGCCGGGGATGAAGACTTCGCTCCAAGCGTGCAGCGTGGCGGTGTCCAGCCAGCGGGTGGCGGAGGATTCGGCGACGTCACTCCAAGCGTGAACCACCGGCTCGGGTGCCAGAAACACCCGATACCCCGAAGTGAACCGCGCCGCCAGTCCCAGCGAGCGCATCCCCAAGGTCAGCAGCCACGCCGCTTCCCACGGCGAGCCATGCCCTTGTTCCAGCACCGCCTCCAAATCCACCGCGCCGGGGCTGGCGTGGCCGGAAATCGCCAAGTTGCGATGGGCCTCGGCGGCGATGTTGCCCAGCTTCCCGACGATGTAGGCCGGTTTCCGGTCCAGGGTTTTGAGGAATGCGGTCAGCCGTGGCCCCGGTTCGGGGATGTGCAAATAGGGCTTGAGTTCCTTGCGGAGTTGGTCCGGGTACTTGAACGGGAAATTCGCCGCGTAGGGCTCGGTCAGGAAATCGAAGGGATTGACCGGCGTCAGGTCGGCCACCAAGTCCACCGTCATAGCCAAGCCGGACACCGGCTCGGGCAGGTCCAGCCGGGCCAGATAGTTCTCGAACGGGTCGCGGACCCAGTTGAGGAAATGCGGCTCGGTGCCGACCTTGATGGAGAAGGCCGTGATGTCCGCCTGGGTGTGGGGCGCGGGACGCAGCCGCAGCCAGTGGGTGGGCAGAAGAACGCGCTGGGCGTGGCGCCGTTCGATGGTATGGGTCAGGGCGATGCGGGTGCTGCTCATGTAGATAACTCAACTGGTAAAGCGCCGTTCTGCTCCCTCGCCCCACGGGAGAGGGTTGGGGTGAGGGCGATCAAAAGAAGTTTTTTCTCCTCCGCCATCTATAAGGTCCGGCGCAAATCCAGGGTGCAGGGGAAATCGGGGTTGACGGGTTCCGGCGCGGGTTCGCGGACCAGGGCGGGACCGCCGCCGTGATGGGTGGCGATGTCGCGCACCCAGTCATCCGTTCCCTGAGCGGAGTCGAAGGGAACAGCAAGGTCGCGAATCCAATCCGGCGCGGGGCAATCGCCAGCGCTGTGGCCGTAGGCCCAGAACCTTGAGATGCGGCGGGATTCCGCCTCGTAGGCGTTGACCGGGAAGCTGTCGTAGGAGCGTCCGCCGGGGTGGGCGACGTGATAAACGCAACCGCCCACCGAACGGCCCAGCCGCCGGTCGAACAGGTCGAACACCACGGGCGCGTGCAACTCGATGGCCGGATGCAGCCCGAACGGTGCCTTCCAGGCTTTATAGCGCACCCCGGCGACATATTCGCCGGGCGTGCCGGTGGCTTGCATGGGCACGCGGCGGCCATTGCAGACCACCAGATAGCGTTCCGGGTCCAGCCCCAAGGCCCGCACTTGCAGCCGCTCCACCGCCGAATCCACCACCCGCGCCTGCTGCGACGCGCCCGCTTCCTCGCCGAACACCAGCCAGGGCTCCAGGGCCATGCGCAGTTCCAGTGTCACGCCCTCGTATTGCACCAGGCCGTAATGGGGGAAGCGGAATTCCAGGAAAGGCTCGTACCACGCCGGGTCGAAGGGATAGCCCGCCTCGTTCAATTCGGCCATCACCGACTTGAAATCGGCCCAGACGTAATGGGGCAGCAAAAATCTATCGTGGAGCAAGGTGCCCCAGCGGGCCAGCGGGTGGCGGTAGGGCGTCTTCCAGAAGTGGGCGGTCAAGGCCCGGAGCAACAGCATTTGCGCCAAGCTCATGCGGGCATGGGGCGGCATTTCAAAGCCCCGGAACTCCACCAAGCCCTGCCGACCGGACGCGCTGTCCGGGGAATTCAGCTTGTCGATGCAGAATTCCGAGCGGTGGGTGTTGCCGCTCAGGTCGGACAGGAAGTTGCGCAAGGCCCGGTCCACGACCCACGGGAGGGCGTTCTCCACCTCGGCGAGGCTGGTTTCCAGTTCGTCGAGCAGATGGGCGCCGCGCTCGTCCACCCGGGGCGCCTGCGAGGTCGGGCCGATGAACAGGCCGGAGAACAGGTACGACAGCGACGGGTGGTGCTGCCAGAACGTGACCAGCGAGCGCAACACGTCCGGGCGGCGCAGGAACGGGCTGTCGGCGGGCGTGGGGCCACCCAGGGTGACGTGGTTGCCGCCGCCGGTGCCGGAGTGGCGGCCATCCAGCATGAACTTCTCGGTGCCGAGCCGGGTCTGCCGCGCTTCTTCGTAGAGCGTGACGGTGTTGTGTTCCAGGTCTTCCCAGGCCCGGGCCGGGTGGATGTTGACCTCGATGACGCCGGGGTCCGGCGTCACTTTCAGGAACTTGATGAGCGGCGAAGATGGTGGCTCGTAGCCCTCGATGATGACCGGCAGGCCGAATTCGGCGGCGGTGTTCTCGATGGCCGACAGCAAGCCCAGATAATGCTGCGGATAATTCAGCGGCGGCATGAAGAGATACAGCCGACCGTTGCGCGGCTCGATGCACAAAGCCGTGTGGGGCACGCCCACCCAGCGCTTGTACTGGCGACGGATGACCTCGGGCCGGGCGTCGGCGGGCAGGGGCTTTTTATGCTCGGGCGGTTCGGCGGGGCCATAAAAGCTTGGCTCGACCGGGCGCGGCACGGGCGGCGGGGCCAGTTCCTCGTCCTCGACTTCCGCCGCCCAAGGCAATTGGCCGATGGGCAAACGCAGCCCCATGGGCGAACCGCCGGGCATGAGGTACATGGCGTCGCGGGGGAAATTCCATGGCGCCGAATGCCAGCCGCCCCGGCTCCAATCCCACAGCAAGGGCAGGGCGTAGCCCACGGTGCGGTCCAGCCCACGGGACAGCGCCAGACTCAGATCATCGCGGTATTGCGGCGCCCACGGAATGGCGATGGGGTCCAGGTTGGCGGGCTGGTTGGCTTCCCGCCACAGGTAATAAATCCAGTCCTCGAAGCCGGGGGCCAGGAACGCCGGATCGACGCCCAGCCGCATCGCCAGCCGTTCGCCGAAGCGGCGGGCCAGTTCACTGGTGACGCCGTAATCCTTGTGTTCGTCGGCGATCAGGGCCGGGTCGCGCCACAGCGGCACGCCGTCGGAACGCCAGAAGCAGCCCAGCGCCCAACGGGGCAGGGGTTCGCCGGGATACCATTTGCCCTGGCCGTAATGCAGCAGGCCACCGGGCGCGAAGGCTTCCCGCAGGCCGCGCAGCAGCACCCCGGCCCGTTCGCGCTTGTGGAAGCCCAGCGCTTCGGTGTTCCATTGCGCCCCCTCCATGTCGTCGATGGACACGAACGTCGGCTCGCCGCCCATGGTCAGGCGGATGTCCAGCGCGGCGATTTCCCCATCCAAACTGCGCCCGAGTCGGCGGATGTCTTCCCACTGCGCTTCCGTGTAGGGCTTGGTCACGCGG
>NZ_JBTEKS010000242.1:0-6877 GCF_054333355.1 Methylomagnum sp.
GGCTTCGCTTACGTCAACAGAACCTAACTCAACACGTCTTTGTTTAAGCCAGGAGTTGCTGTCCATGAGATTTTTTGTAAGTGCCTTGATCGCCGGGATGACCCTGACGGCCTGCCAGTCCTCCGTCAAGCCAGAGGCTACGAGCCAAGCGTGGCAGCCCTCGACCCTGAGCCAACAGACCTTGGATAAGGTCCACGAGAGACTCCGTGTCTACGAGCAATGCGTCAATGACGAAACCCATACCCATCTAAACGATAAGGAAGATTCCCGCCGGGTAACGGATTTAATTTTGCAAAGCTGCGAAGACGAGCTATCCGCCGTGAAGGCGCCATTCCAGGCGGAGCAGGTGCCCGACCAAATTTCCGAGCGCTACCTGCGCAGCAAGCGTTCCCTGGCGGCCCAGCAGGTGCTGCGCGTTGTGATGGCCACCCAGGCCGTGCGCTCCGCCAACGAGCCGTCCGCGAAGCCGTGACCGGGCCGCGGCGTCGGCCCATCTTTTGGCGGGGGGATGGCGTGGTTGCTTGAAACCCGGTCCCGCCGCCCCAAACTTGGCACTTCTTTCCCAAACTATCTGTCCGAGGCGAGCCGGGCCGGGGGCCGGAAGAATCCCGCCCCATCCCCGCCCGCTCAACCCTCCGTTTGACCGTCTGGACCTGGCTTCCGGGCGGGCGAGTGTGGGGTGATGAATGATGACTATCCTTTCGCAACGACCCGCCAACCCATAATCAGAGGCTACTGATGCAAATCGACCCCAATCTATTCCCCACCACTTTCGACGTGGTCCATCTCGGACTCGCGGCCCTGGTGGTGGTGCTGTTAATCCTGCAAATCGTGCTGCTGTCCGTGGGTTTGATCGCCCTGCTGCGGCGCAAAAAATCCGAGGCGCCCGTCTCGGTGGTGATTGAAAAAGTCCCGCCGTCCTTGCTGCCCGAACCGCCCGCCATGCCGGTGCGGATCGTCATCGAGAAAGTCCCGGCGGAAATGATCCCGCCCGCCCCGCAAGTCATCCGCGAAGCGCTTAAGCCCATCGAGCCGCCCAAAATCGAACGGCCCGAGCCGGTCATCGTCAAAGAAGCGACGCCCGACGCGGCCCTGCAATTGCTCGGCCTGCTCCAGAAGGAGGCCCGCTTCCTCGACTTCGTTCAGGAGGACGTGGTCGGCTATGCGGATTCCGAGATCGGCGCCGCCGTCCGCGTGGTCCACGAGGGCTGCCGTAAGGTGCTGAAACAGCATTTCGAGCTGGAGCCGGTGCGGAAAGAATCCGAAGGCACCCGGTTGACCCTGCCCAAAGGCTTCGACCCCGCCACGGTGCGGGTCAGCGGCAACATCGTCGGCTCGCCGCCCTTCACCGGCACGCTGATCCATCGCGGCTGGCGGGCCGCTCAGGTGAAGCTGCCGAAAATCGCGGAAGGCCACGACACCCACATCATCGCGTCGGCGGAGGTGGAGCTGTGATTGTGCCTCGTCGTAGGTCGGACTTCGGCCCGACACGTTGTAGGTCGGGCTTTAGCCTGACAGGTCGGACTGAAGTCCGACCTACAGATTCCGGCCAATTATTTTTCGCCGATTACTTGGCGGGCACCGGCCCCGACACCATCCATCCCAACGCCTCAACGGAGGTAGCACTGTGAGCGACAAACGATATTCCGTAGGCATCGACCTCGGCACGACCAACAGCGTCGTTTCCTTCGTGGACCTGAACCAGGTGGACGGCGAAAAAGCCCCCCTGGAAGTCCTCGAAATTCCCCAACTGACCTCGCCCGGCGTGATCGGCGACAAGAAGCAGTTGCCGTCCTTCATGTACCAGGCCCACGAGGCCGAACTTGCCCCCGGCGACCTGGTGCTGCCCTGGGACGAGCGGCCTGAATCCATCGTCGGCGATTTGGCCCGGCAACTGGGCAGCAAGACGCCCATCCGCCTGGTGGCCAGCGGCAAAAGCTGGCTGTCCCATGGCGGCGTGGACCGCCGGGCCGCGATCTTGCCGTTGCAATCGCCGGAAGAGGTCAAGCGGGTCTCGCCCTTGCAGACTTCCATCGAGTATCTGCGCCACATGCGCGACGCCTGGAACGCCCGCTTCCCGGACGCGCCCCTGGCCGACCAGGATTTGGTCATCACCGTGCCCGCGTCCTTCGATCCGGCGGCGCGGGAACTGACCGTCGAGGCCGCCCACGCCGTGGGCCTGCCGCAGGCGGTGCTGCTGGAAGAGCCGCAATCGGCCCTGTATAGCTGGATTCAGACCAGCGAAGGCCACTGGCGCGAGCAGGTCAAGCCGGGCGACATCATCCTCGTCGTGGACGTGGGCGGCGGCACCACCGACTTGTCCCTCATCGCCGTGACCGAGGACGGCGGCAACCTGAACCTGAACCGCGTCGCCATCGGCGACCACATCCTCTTGGGCGGCGACAACATGGACTTGGCCCTGGCCTACCTGTTGAAGAACAAGCTCCAATCCGAAGGCAAGCGGCTCGAACCCTGGCAAATCCAGGCGCTCACCCATAGCTGCCGGGACGCCAAGGAAGGCTTGCTGTCCGATAACGACGCCCAGGAAATGGCCGTGGTCGTGCCGAGCCGGGGTTCCTCGCTGATTGGCGGCACGCTCCGCACCGCCCTGACCCGCGACGAGGTGAACCGCACTTTGGTGGAAGGCTTCTTCCCCCGCGTCGATCTCACCGACCGCCCGGCGGCGCAGACCCGCGCCGGCTTGACCTCGCTGGGTTTGCCCTACGCCAAGGACGCCCGCATCACCAGCCATCTGGCCGCGTTCCTAGGCCGACAAATCGGCGCAACGGCGGAGTTACAGGGCTTCAAAGTGCCGGAGAACGCCCGCTTCCTGCATCCCACCGCCTTGTTGCTCAACGGCGGCGTGTTCAAGTCCGCCTCGCTGGAGCGGCGTTTGCTGGAAGTCCTGAACTCCTGGCTGGAGGCCGACGGCGTCCCCGCCGCCCGTTTGCTGCACGGGGCTGACCTCGATTTGGCGGTTGCCCGTGGCGCGGCCTATTACGGCTATGTCCGCAAGGGCAAGGGCGTCCGCATCCGGGGCGGCACGGCGGCGGCGTACTACGTCGGCGTGGAAAGCGCCATGCCCGCCGTGCCGGGAATGCCGCCGGAAATCGAGGCCGTCTGCATCGCGCCCTTCGGCATGGAGGAGGGCACCGAGGCCGATTTGCCGCCCTATGAATTCGGCGTCATCGTGGGCGAGCCGGTGCATTTCCGGTTCTTCTCCTCCAACATCCGCCGCGACGATGTGGTGGGCACCCGCCTCGACTGGTGGTCGCCCGACGAGGTGGAAGAATTGGAATCCATCGAAGTCACCTTGACCGCCGAGAATCACCGGCCCGGCGAAGTCGTGCCCGTCCATTTGGCGGCGCGGGTGACGGAAGTCGGCACGCTGCAACTGGAAGCGGTGGCGCGGGGTGGCGGCGAGCGCTGGAAGGTGGAGTTCGACGTGCGGGCTGGCGGTGGCGGCGAAGCGGCGGCTCTGGCGTCCGAAGAAGCGCTGGTGCCGGAGGAGCCGATTCTGGGCAACACGGAGGCGGCGGTGGAACCCACCGAATCGGTCTATGCCGCGCCCGAACTGGAATCGCCTGCGGAGTCCGTGGCCGAGTCAGCCCCGGAAGAGCCTGTGACCGAGGGGACGCCAGAAGAATCATCCGCTGGTGAACTGTCGTCGGAGGAGTCCGGTTCCGGCTCGAAGAAAGGCAAGAAGGGGTTTTGGTCGACGTTCGGCAAGTAATGGATGGGATGTGGGGCGGGTTATGCCCGCCCCGACTTGGGGGGTATTTGATATATCTCTAAAAAGATTAGAGACCTTGTTGCTCGGTTGGAGCAGGCCGGGTTCATTAATCGGGGTGGGCAAGGAAGCCATAGACACTATGAGCATCCGAAAGCAGGGAGAATTACGATCTCGGGTCAGCTTGGCGACGACGCCAAACCTTATCAGGAACGCGAAGTGCGAAACAAAATCAGGGAGTCGGAGCAATGAAAGAAAGTGCCCGTTATTTGAAAATTGTCGAGTGGTCGGAAGGAGGATCAATGTTATGTGGGGCAATGTCCCGGTTTAATCGGTCCCTGTTGTCATGGCGACGATGAAGCTTTGGTTTACCGGGAACTTTGCCAGATTGTCGAGGAATGGATCGAGACGCTTAAAAGCGATGGAAAATTACTGCCACCGGCCACGGCGGGTAGGGGTTTGGTTTCAAGAATGTTGGAAGCGGCCTAGTGAATCATCAAGACGACTACGACAGCCCTTGGAAAGACGCCGTCCAGCACGATTTCCCGGCGTTTCTGGCGTTCTATTTCCCCGATATTTACCGCCAGATTGACTGGGAAGCGGGCTTCGCCCTTCTCGATCAGGAATTGCGGGCCATCGTCCGCGAGGCCGAGCAAGGCAAGCGGGTGGTGGACTTGCTGGTGCAGGTGCGGCGCTTGGATGGGCGGGAAACTTGGGTTTACATCCAGATCGAAATCCAAACCCAGCGCGACTTAGGTCTGCCGGAGCGGGTGTTCGTTTACCATTACCGCCTGTTCGACCGCTATCAAGCGCCCATTGCCAGTCTGGTGGTGTTGGCCGACCCCGTGTCCGGCTGGCGCCCGGATCGCTATGGCTACGAGCTGTTCGGCTGCGAAGTGGGCATTCGGTTTCCGGTGGTGAAGCTGACCGACTACGCCGCGCGGCTGGATGAATTGCTGGCCGACTCCAACCCCTTCGCTCTGGTCACCGCCGCGCACTTGCTGACGCAGCGGACCAAGGGCGACGACATGGCCCGTTATCACGCCAAGCGGCGGCTGGTACGGCTGCTGTACGAGCGGGGCTGGGACAAGCAGCGGGTGCTGGACTTGTTCTTCATTATCGACTGGCTGATGCGGGTGCCGGAGCATCTGACCCGGCAACTTTGGCAGGAAATCACTGAATGGGAAGAGGAGGATTATCGTATGCGGTATGTCACGAGTTTTGAGCGCTTGGCAGAAGCGCGGGGTATGGCCTTGGGCGAGGCGCAGGGCGAAGCGCGGGGTGAAGCGCGGGGTGAAGCACGACGCGGGGTACTGTTGCTGGAACGCTTGTTGGAGCGCCGCTTCGGGAAGCTGCCGGAACGGATCGGGGAACGCTTGCGGGGGGCGACGGTGGAGCAGTCGGAGCTATGGTTTGACCGGGCCTTGGATGCGAAGGATTTGGGCGAGGTGTTTGATGATCCGGCGAATGAGATGGGTGGAGAGAAGACCCAATGAGTGAATCCGTCCTGCCCGATGTCGGTATGGCTGAATTGTGGGCCTTGCTGGCGGAGTTATGGGGTTTCAGGCGCGGTGTTTTTCGGAAGTTTAATATTCCCCAATCCTCATTAAATCAGCCCAATAAAAAATCAAACTATGGCGATCCCCGACTTCCAATCCATTATGCTGCCCCTGCTTAAGTTTGCCGCCGACGGGCAAGAACACACCAAGCGGGAGGCGGTGGAATATCTGGCAGGTCACTTTAATTTATCCCCCACCGACTTAGAGCAAAAACTCTCCAGTGGTCGGCAAACTACATTCGATAACCGCATTGCTTGGGCGCGGACTTATTTGAAAATGGCTCAACTCTTGGAAGCGCCGAAACGGGGCTGCTTTCAAATCGCGCCGCGTGGCAAGTACGTACTCGCGCAGAATCCCGAACGGATCAATATCAAGTTTCTTGAACAATTCCCCGAGTTCGTCGCTTCCCGTAATTCCGAAAAAGCCAAGGGCAATGATTCCGAGCAGATGGTTTCGGAACAAACGCCCGAAGAAGTATTAGAGTTAACCCACCAGAAACTCAGGAAAAATCTGGCGGATGAACTTATCCAAGCGATTAAAGCTTGCAGCCCCGCATTTTTCGAGCAATTGGTGATAGATGTATTGGTCGGGATGGGATACGGGGGAACCCGGCAAGACGCCGGAAAGGCCGTGGGAAAGTCCGGTGATGGTGGGATTGACGGGATTATCAATGAAGATAGGTTGGGCCTAGATAGCATTTATATTCAGGCCAAGCGCTGGGAAGGCGCCGTGGGGCGACCAGAAATCCAGAAATTCGCAGGTGCCCTAATGGGCAAAGGTGCCCGGAAAGGAGTGTTTATCACAACCTCGAATTTTAGTAAGGAAGCCGTTGATTACGTCTCGAATATTGACCGGAAAATCGTGCTGGTGGATGGCGAAATGCTCGCGACCTTGATGATGGATCATAATGTCGGGGTATCAACCGTGGTTTCTTATGAAATTAAGAAGGTCGATCTCGATTATTTTACTGAAATCTGAGTCCATTTATCTGCTCTCATGCGCGGCCCCGAGATTCAAGCAAAACTGTTAAAGGCGGGATTATGCAAGTCAACTTAGCAGAAGCCAAAAACCAATTACCCCACTTAATTGTCGCAATGGAACAGGGCGAAGAAGTTATCTTAGCCCGAGACGGCGTGCCCGTCGCTAAACTCATCAAGTACGAGCCCCCGAAAATCAAGCCACCCGGCGCATGGAAAGGTAAGGTGAGTTATTCCCCGGACTGGAATACCCCGGAAACGAATGCCGAAGTTGAAAAGATATTTGCTCGTTCCCACGCGCCGCGTGGGAATGCAGTTTGAGCGCGCCGCGCTCCGAATCGACACACCCCGCAGCACGGGATAGCGGCGTTCCCACGCGCCGCGTGCGAACGATCAGAATCTAACCCCTCACCAAACCTCCCCATGCCCAACCCCCCCCACTACCTCATCGGCATCGACCTAGGCACCACCCACACCGTGGCGGCCTACGCGGACCTCACGCTAGGCACCCGCGCCCGGATCGAACTGTTCCCCATCGACCAGTCCATCAAGCCCGGCGAAATCGCCGCCCGGCCCCTGCTGCCGTCGGCCCGTTATCACGCCTCGCTGGA
>NZ_JBTEKS010000243.1:0-6813 GCF_054333355.1 Methylomagnum sp.
AGGGAATCCAGCGACTCCAAGGTGTTGGGGTCCGCGGGGACGCCCGCGCCGTCGTCGTTCAAAAAAGCGCCAATCCGGCTCCCGGCATCGTCATAAAGGCTCAGGAGCGTGTCGAAGCCGCCATCGCTCACCGTCGTCGAGCCGTCATCCATGAATCCACCTGGCGCGGTGGACGAGCCGGCGTATCCATAGGATCGGATGGTGTTCGGTGTCGAGCCGTCGGCGACGATCCTGAAGAAGGCCAAGTCCTTGTCGTTGCTGAAGGTGCCTAAGTAACCCGCCGTGGCGGCGTCGGTCGCCGCGAGTAGAACAGTGGCGCCGAGAAGCCGCCGCCAATAGTTGTTATTCATCGTGTTTTCACCTCTTCAGTGTGGGGCCGGGTTCCGCCGCCGCCAGCCCGCCAGCGCGGCCATGGCCGAGCCGAACAGCCAGGCCGCCGCCGGGATGGGCACCGTGGTGTAGGCCAGGGCGTTGTTGTAGATCACCGACTTGAACTTGGTGGCGTTGAAGCCGTTCATGAACGAGGCCACGTTGAAGCCGTACAGATAGACGCTTTCCGGCGAGGGTTGAAACTGCGCCGCCCAGCCGGTGGGGTTCTCGGTTTTGAAGCCCAGCGCGGACGGGGTGGCGTTATTGGTCGTGTCGGCGCCGAAGGCGGTGAGGTCGGCCTGGTACAGCAGACCGGTCGGGGTGCCGGTGCCGGGGCCGCTGTAGGTGGGGATGTTGCCGTTGATGGTCACCGTGCCGCTGACGAAGCCACCCCCGGCACCGAAATTGGCGGTGACGTTGTAGCTGCCGCCCGTGACGTTGTTCGCGGTCCAGGGGTCGGATTGGAACAGGAACGTGCCCGAGGCCCAGTTCGCCGTCATGACGTAGCTGGTGGGGCTGGTCTTGGTCAGGACGATTTTGGCGGCGTTGTCGAAGTGCTGGAATCCGGGGGGCGGAATGCCAGCGATGCTGAAGTTGGGTGCCACCGCCACAGCCTGGCTCAGGCTCGGGACTCCGAGCATGACCAGGAAGGCGCTGGCGGGAAGGGCAAAGCTTTTGAATTGCATAAGAGTTCCCATGAAGGTAAAGCAGTTATCCGGCTCTCCTTGAAGGCGCCGGTACCACGCCGCATAAGAAGGCAATACCTGTGCCTTTTATTTAAAACTTTAATAATCAATAGGCTATATGTGATCGGATGAGGCTGGACCGGCGTCGCTACGGGAAATCCCGTAAGTTCGGCTTGGCCGATCACTTACGGTGCCGGCCTCACCACAGCGCGTCGATCTTCCGCAGCCCCCTGAACCACAGCACGTCCAGCGGTATCCACAGCCAGTGGACGAGCAGCAGCGCGATGAGTAGGCCCACCCCCAGCGCCGCGCCGATCATGAGCCGGCGGCGGGTCCGGCCCGGCCCCCCGGCGTCCGGGTCGAGGTGGGGAATCACCGCCAGCGGCGGCGCGCCGGTCAAGGCGGCGATGTGCTGGACCTTCCGCACGCTGCTGTCCAGGGTTTCCCGCAGCAGGACATAACCGGCGGCGGCGGCCAGCGCCAGCGCCAGGCCCAGCACCGCGATCACCGGGCGGTTGGGCTTGATGGGCTTTTCCGGCAGCAGGGGCGGCTCCACGATGGCGAACCGCTCGCCCTTGCTCTTGCGCTCCAATTGCTCGCCGATCTGCGCCTCCCCCAGCTTGGCTTTGAGTTCCCGGTAGCGCACCGTGGCGTTCTCCCAGTCGCGGGCCAGGCTCATGTATTGGCGCTCCACCTCCGGGGTGCGCTGCTGGCGGTGTTCGTAGTCCACCAGCTTGGCCCTGAGCTCCGTGCGGCGGCGGCTCAGCCCGTCGATTTCCAGGGCGTTGCTCTCTTTCTGCGCCAACAGGTTCAGGAACGCGGGGTTGTCGGCCTCGCTCTCGGCCAAGCTGAGCGTGGCCCTGGATTTTTTCGGGCGGCGGGCGAGGGCGTCCTCCAGGGCGCCGATGCGCTTGTCCAGGGCCACCAGGTCGGGATGTCCCTCGGCGTACTTCTCGGCCAGGGCCATCCGCTCGGTGCGCAATTCCCCCAGCTGCTTGGCCTGGTCGGCGGATGGATCGACCGCGCCGGCCTGTTTCTCCAATGCCTCGATCTCCTGCCGCATCTTCACCACGTCCGGGTGGCGCTCGGAATATTTCGCGGACAGCGTGATATAGGCCGTGCGCAGCGCCTTCAGGCGTTCGCCGGGGGTGTTGACATGCTCCCCCGACGAATACACCGGGCTTTCCGGCGAGACCTGGGCCAACTGGCTGTCCACCAGGAAGTTGCGCTCCTGCAAGGCGCGGATTTGCAGGTCGATCTCCTTGATTTCATGCTCGACGCGCTCCATCGACTGGGCGATCAAGGGCTTCTGCTCCTGCAAGGCGTCGATGTTGGCCTCCTTGAAGGCGGACAGCTTCTTTTCCAGCTCCGCCGCCACCGCGCCCATCTGCTCCACCTCGCTCGTGAGGAAATCGGTGGCCTCGGCGGTCTTCTGGGTGCGGTTCTTGAGGTTCTCCTCCAGGTAGAGGTTGGTGATCTCGTTGGTGACTTTCTGGACCAGGCCGGGATCGTGGCCGTCGAAGGACAGGCTGAAGGCGATGGTGGCCACGGTCGGATGGCCGGAGCGGGGGTCGATGACCTCCGCGCTGATGGTCTGGAAGGCGATGTCGTCGCGCATCCGCTCGATGATTTCCTCCGTGGTCTCCCGCTTGCGCCTGTCCGCGTAGAGGTCGAACTTGTCGATGATGCCCAGCAGGTTGGAGCGGGTCATCACCCGCTGGTTGATGGTCTGCAAGCGTTGGGCGGCGTAGCTGGTGATGGTGGAGCGCACCAGTTCCGGGGGGATTTCCTGCTCCTCGATCAGGATGGTCGCCGCGGATCGGTAGACCGAGGGCAGGAGCAAGGCCACCCCCAGGCACAGGACCAGCAGCCCCGCGAAAATGGCGGCGAACGCCCGCCGGTGGCGGCGAAAGGCGGCGAGGTAGTCGCTGAGTTGTTTTTCTTCCATTGCTGTCGGCCTTAAAACTTCTGAGGGTCGAAATTGTATTGAAGGGAGAGGTGAACCGAATGGGAATCCTGGTTCGAGGCGTCGCCGCCTTCGCTCCGGCGGAGGAAATAGCGGTACGAGGCGGTGGTGGACCAGCGTTCCGACCAGTCGTAGGACAAGCCGCCCTCGACGCGGTAATAGGAGAAGTCCAGGGGCTGGTTATTGAAATTCGGATAGCTCTGGTGGGTATAGAAGAGGCCGGCGTTGCCCCTGAACCCCGGCTGGAATTCCCGGCTGGCCGACAATCCCACGCTGTCCACTTGCAGCAGGGCGCTGTTGATCGACGGGCTGATCTGGCGGGTATAGGAAAGGTCCAGCGAGGTCTTCTCGAAGCGCTTGGTGGCGCCCAGGGAAAACACCGGGCCGAAGGTTTCCTGCGCGGGCGTCTTGAACGTCGCGGGCTCCGTGACCGGCGCGAACCGGGGCGGGTCCAGGCTGACCAGGGCGTAGCCCAGCAGGCGGCGGGTCTGGTATTCGGCTTGCGAGCGGCTGTATTGCCCGCCCGCCGAGGCATGGACATCCAGGCTTGGATCGACGCTGTATTTCAGCCCCAGGGAAAAATTGACGTAGTTGATGGCGTTCCTATTGCCCGTGGTGGCGAGTTCGGAATTGAACGCCGTGAAGGACAGCGAGCCTTCCAGCCGCAGGCGCTCGGAGGCCGCGTAGCTGAGTTGCGAGAACGCGCTGTGGTTGTCCGAGTTGGGATAGTTCCGGGCGGCGGCGTCGTATTCCGAGCGCACGTAGCTGTAGCCCAGGGTCACCCGCGCCCGCTCCGAGAGGCTGTGGGTCCAGGCCGGGGCGAGGCTGCTCATGCGGCGGTGGAGCTTGCCCAAGACCAGGCCCAGGGCCGGGTCGGCTTGGCTGGACAACAGGTAATCGTCCGTGAAGTTGCCGGCGAGTTCATAGCGGGCGAGGTCCGTCAGGTAGTGGGCGCTGGCATCCACATACTGGTTCTGCATGTCGATGGCGCTGGTCGGCGTGTAGAAATAATTGGTCAGCCGGGTCCGGCCCGCCACCCGCCAGTTCGGCTCCCCGACGGCCAGCCCGGCGTCCAGGTTCAGTTGGGTGCCCCAGACGGCTGGCAGGCTGGGGACGAGGTTGATATTGGTGTCGAACAACTGGCCCAGGACAAGCTTGCCGTCGAAGCTGTACTCGGCCCCGAACCCGTCCCGCGAGCCGAGCAGAATCAGGCAAGCCGCGATTGGCAGCAGCCGGGGGCGAATCCGTCTCATGGCGGAGGAAGTGCTTGTTCTCACGAGGGGGAGGGGCAGGACTTGCGTCCGAATGGGTGAGCGCTCAGGCATTCGGGCGCCGGATCAAGGCACCACCACCACGTCGCCGTTCTCCAGCAGGATGTTCTGCTCCAGGTTCTCGCCGTCCTCGGCGCTGTCGTAGTCGAAGGGCAGCCGCCGGGTTTCCGGGCCGACGCGGCGGATGATGCCGATGTCGTCCCGGTCGGCGAAGGGCGTCAGTCCCCCGGCCATGGCCAGCGCCTGTAGCACCGACATCCGGTTGGGCATGGGGAAATCGCCGGGCTTGTTGACCTTGCCCACCACGTACACCCGCTGGTTGCTGTTCACCACCGACACGGCCACCTCCGGGTCGGACAGGAACTCCGCGAGGCGGCCCTTGAGTTCGCCGCGCAATTGCTCGACGGTCAGGCCGCCCGCCGCCACGCCGCCGATCAAGGGATAGGAGACGCCCCCGTCGGGCCGGACCAGGACTTTGTTGTTCAGCCCCTCCTCCCGCCACACCGAGATTTCCAGCACGTCGCCGGGCACGATGCGGTAGTCGTGTGGTAGTTCACTCAGGCTTGCGGGATTTGCCGTATCGCCGAAAGCGGCAAAGGCTAGGATGAACCCAAGGAATACAAGGATGTTGCGAAGTTGCATCGGGAAAAGGGCCGGTAGGTCAAAGTCAAATCATGAGCAATTAGCACGCCAAAGAACTCGGCATTGATTTTGTATGCCGTTCCCGTCCGAAAAAATCGGTTGGGTGTCCTGTGGGCGCGGTTTCCAGCCGCGACCGAAGGCGCAGCCCCGATGGCGAACGTCCAACGCCCCGCCCGCCGACCCCTACGAGCCACCGGATTACCTCAACCTTTTTACTCAAGCTATGGAGTTCGATACATGAAAGCCAGATTGTCCCGGCCAGCGGCCCTTTGTCTCGCGGCGGCCCTGCTCGGATGCGGAGGCGCCGAGGAGCGCAAGGCCGAGCATCTCGCCAAGGCCATCGGCTTCTTCGACGCGCAGAACCAGGAGAAGGCCGCCGTCGAATTCAAGAACGTCCTCCAGATCGACCCGAAGTCGGCCAAGCCCTATTACTACCTGGGCCGCATCGAGGAGGGCAAGCAAAACTGGCCGCAAGCCTTCGGCTTCTACCAGAAGGCCGTGGAGCTGGACCCCAACGACCAGGACGCCCGGTTCAAGCTGGCGCAGTTCTTCGCCCTGGCCCGCGATCCCGCCAAGGCCGAGCAAACCCTGGCGCCGCTGGTCCAGGCCAAGCCCCGCGACCTGGACGTGCGGATGATCCAGGTGGCCATCGCCACCGCCAAGGGCGAATCCGAAGCCGCCCTCAAGGCGCTGCAAGCCATCGTCGGGGAACAGCCCGCCAAGCCCGATCCGTACCTCGTGCTGGCCGCGCTCCAGGCCCAGAAGTCCCGGCCCGCCGAGGCGGAAGCCGCCCTCAAGGCGGGACTGGCCGCCAATCCCGGCACGCCCTCCCTGCTGGGTTCCCTCGCCAAGCTCTACGAGCAGCAACGGCAATGGGACCGCGCCGAGGCCACGGAGCGGGAACTCATCGCCGCCGATCCCAAGCAGCTCCAGTTCCGGGCCATGCTGGCCGAGACCCAGCTAAGGCAAGGCCATCGTGGCGAGGTGGAGCAGACCCTGCGCACGGCCTTGAAGGACTTCCCGGACAATCCCCAGCCAGCCCTGCTGCTCGCCGAATTCTTCGCCCGCCAGAACGACCCGGCCAAAGCCGAAGGCGAGTTGCGCGCCGCCATCGCCGCCAATCCCAAGCCCATCGAGTTGCATTCGGCCTTGGCGAATCTGCTGGAACGGGTCCGTCAGCCCGAGCAAGCGGCCAAGGTCTACCGGGACTTCATCGCCGCCGACGAAACCCGCCCGGAAGCCGTCAAGGCGCGGGTGCAATTGGCCGAACTCCTGGCCCGGCAGGGCCAAGCCGCCGAAAGCGAGAGGCTGGTGGATGGCGTGCTGGCGGACAATCCCCAGGACCACGCCGCCTGGATGCTCAAGGGCAAGCTGGCCTTGGGCCGCAAGAACGCCCAGGACGCCATCGCCGCGTTCCGCTCGGTGTTGAAGGAGCAGCCCGATTCCACCGAGGCCATGAGCCTGCTGGCGGGCGCCTTCCAGTTGGACGGCAAGCCGGCCCTGGTCCAGGAGAACCTGGAGAAGGCCGTTCAAGCCAAGCCCCAGGAATTCGCCCTGCGCCGGAACCTGGTCCAGTTCCTGGTGCAGCAGAACAACCCGTCCTTGGCGTTGGAGCAGGCCAACGATTTCCTCAAGCTCCAGCCCGACAGCCTGGATGGCTTGAACCTCAAGGCGGACGTGCTGACGGTGAGCCAGCAGGCCGGGGCGCTGGAGCCGCTGCTCAAGGACATCAAGGCCAAATTCCCCGACCAGCCCGTGGGCGCGTTCCGGCTCGGCGCGTTCTATCAAGCGCAAAAGAACCACGGGGCGGCGGAGGCCGAATACGAGGCCGCCCTGCAAAAAGCGCCCAACGATTACGACATCTTGAAAGCCCTGACCA
>NZ_JBTEKS010000244.1:0-6794 GCF_054333355.1 Methylomagnum sp.
TTATTGATGCATTAGGTCCAAGCGCTATTGTATGGACTGGAGCCAAATATATTGTTGCGGATTTTAATACCTACTTCTATCACAACAATATGATCCGTGATTACTACAATCTTGTTGCCAGCCCGGATGGCATAAACTGGACACTTATAACATCCGGGCGGGGCAGATTGAGCGGGTTAGCCTGGAACGGCAAGCGTTTTGTCAGCGTGGGATACCCGAAGATAATCTTGGGCGATTGCCAATAGCCACGCTGCTATTAAAAACCGCGTCGAACGAGTAACAACAAAAAAGGCGCTCCCTCACAGCAGCGCCTTTTTCGTTTCGAACGGCTAGAAAAATCAGCCGTTCAGCCAGTAATGCACCACGATGGAGGCCGCATAACCGGCGACGATGGCCGGGGTCCACTTCAAGTGGCTAAAGAAGGTGTAGTGGCCCTTGGAGGTTCCCATCAGCGCCACGCCCGCCGCCGAGCCGATGGACAGCATGGTGCCGCCCACGCCAGCGGTCAGGGTCACCAGGTTCCATTGGTACAGGTCCATCTCCGGGTTCATGCTCAGCACCGCGAACATCACCGGGATGTTATCGACGATGGCGGACAGCACGCCGATCAGGATATTGGCGCTGGTCGCGCCCAGCCCTTCATACATGGCTTCGGAGGCCAGTTCCAGGTAGCCGATGTAGCCCAGGCCGCCCACCGCGAACACCACGCCGAAGAAGAACAGCAGGGTATCCCACTCGGCGTCGCGGACATTGTTGAACACGTCAAACTTGTCCTTGCCCGGCCCGTAGAACACGGTCTTCAAGCGGTAGCCATAGAACATCAGGAACGATAGGCCCACCATCATGCCCATGAACGGCGGCAAGTGCAGGAACTGCTTGAAGCTGACGGCGCTGACGATGGTCAGGGCGAACAGGCCGCAGATGACCAGGGCGCCATCCTTCATTTGGACTTGCTCTTCGTCGGTGGCGGCGGGCGCCTCGTCGGGAATGGCGAAGTGCATGATGGTCGCCGGGACCACGAAGTTGACCACGGACGGGATGAACAGGTGGAAGAAGTCGAAGAATTCCGCCTTGCCCGCCTGCCAGACCATCAGGGTGGTGATGTCGCCGAAGGGGCTGAACGCGCCGCCCGCGTTGGCCGCGCTGACCAAGTTGACGAACCCCAAAGCAATAAAGGCCGGGCTATTGGCGCCCACGGCCATGACCACCGCGCCCACCAGCAGGGCCGAGGTCAAGTTGTCGGCCACCGAGGACAGGAAGAAGGTGATGACGCCAGTGATCCAAAACAACGAGCGGTAGCCGAACCGGCGACGCACCAGCCAGGAACGCAACGCTTCGAACACATTGCGCTCGGCCATGGCGTTGATGTAGGTCATCGCCACCAGCAGGAACAGGAACAATTCGGCGTATTCCTTGAGATCGTGCTCGAACGCCTTATGCACTTTCTCGGCGGAAACGCCGTTGGACGAGGCCAGATAGGCGACATGCGCCCAGATGACGCCGGCGGCGAGAATCACTGGCTTGGATTTTCTAAGGTGCGTGAACTCTTCGGTCATCACGAACGCATAGGAAACGATGAAGACCAGTACGCAGTAAAGGCCACGATGGGTGGCGGTTAGCCCCAAGACGTTCGACTCTTCGGCGGACGCCAGTTCGGGCAGGAAAAACAGCAGCGACAGTAATAGGAATGCGCGTATCAATGTTCAGCCCTCTTCTTTGAGTTTAAAAATTCCGGCGACTGCCAACGACCGAACCGGCCCCGGCACAAAAGGCAGCATTATAGTTTCAATCCACTCCCAGCCAAATAAGCTAAAAGGAAATAGCTAGGAGAGCGGCATTGTATGAAGGCGGTGGAAACCGAATGTCGCGTCGTAGGATGGGTGGAGGTGCGCCCTGAAGAGCGACCAACCTCCGAAAACTTAGCGGCGCACCGGAACCCATCATGGAAGCCAAGACCGACTCGGGTGTTGAAACCGAGTCGGTCTACCCCCGGAAGTTAGCGTTTCCGAACGCCAGCTTATAAAATTGCGTCACTTCCTTATCCCCTTCGCTCATTTCCCGTTCGCGGGAAGGGCGTAGTACATTAACCAGCCCACCACTTAAGAATCTCCGGCAAGGACGGTTATCCCCACCACCATGTACCAATACGACGATTACGACCAAACCCTGGTGAACGAGCGAGCCGCGCAGTACCGGGAGCAGACCCGGCGCTTTTTGGCCGGGCAGTTGACGGAAGATCAATTCCGTCCGCTCCGGCTGATGAACGGCCTCTACATCCAACGCCATGCGCCCATGCTGCGCATCGCCGTGCCCTATGGCCTGCTGTCATCGAAACAGATGCGGATGTTCGCCCACATCGCCCGGACCTACGACAAGGGCTACGGGCATTTCACCACCCGCCAGAATCTTCAGTTCAACTGGCCGAAGCTGGAAGAGGTGCCGGACATCCTCGACGACCTGGCCTCGGTGCAGATGCACGCCATCCAGACCAGCGGCAACTGCATCCGCAACACCACCAGCGACCATCTGGCCGGGGTGGCGGTGGACGAACTGGAAGACCCCCGCGCCTACTGCGAAATCATCCGCCAGTGGTCCACCCTACACCCGGAATTCGCCTTCCTGCCCCGCAAGTTCAAGATCGCCGTCAGCGGCTCCGCCCGCGACCGCGCCGCGACCCAAGTCCACGACATCGGCCTGCAACTGGTGAAGAACGAGGCGGGCGAGGTGGGCTTCGAAGTGCTGGTGGGCGGCGGATTGGGACGCACGCCCATCATCGGCGTGGTGATCCGGCCCTTCCTGGAAAAGCAGCATCTTCTCTCGTACCTCGAAGCCATCCTGCGCGTCTACAACCAATTCGGTCGCCGGGATAACAAATACAAGGCCCGCATCAAGATTCTGGTCAAGGAGACCGGCCCGGAGAAATTCGCCGAAATGGTGGAGGCCGAGTGGGCGGAAATCCGCGAGGGGTTGCTGCTCGACCAGGCCGAAATCGACCGGGTGGCCGCGTTCTTCGTGCCGCCGGCCTACGAAAGCCTGCCGGCGGAAAACGCCGATCTGGAACGGCGCAAGCAGGAGGACGCCGAATTCGCCGCCTGGTTCCGCCACAACACCGTGGCCCACAAGGTGCCGGGCTACCGGGCGGTGTTCGTGTCCCTCAAGCCCCACGGCGCGGCGCCGGGCGACATGACCGACAGCCAGATGGACGCCGTGGCCGACCTCGCCGACCGCCATAGCTTCGGCGAACTGCGCGTCACGCACACCCAGAATTTAATCCTGGCCGACGTGAAGCAGGCCGAATTGTTCATCCTGTGGCGGGAACTCAAGGCGCTCAAACTGGCGACGCCCAACATCGGCACCGCCACCGACATCATCGCCTGCCCCGGCCTCGATTACTGCTCGCTGGCCAACGCCACCGCCATTCCCATCGCCAACGGCATCCAGCAGATTTTCGACAACCTGGATTATCTCTACGATCTGGGCGACATCCGCATCAATATTTCCGGCTGCATGAACGGCTGCGGACACCATACCGTGGGCCACATCGGCATCCTAGGCGTGGATAAAAAGGGTGAGGAGTGGTACCAAATCACCCTGGGCGGCTCGTCCAGCACCGACGCCTCGCTGGGCGACCGGCTCGGCCCCTCCGTCGCCAAGGACGAGGTGCCCCACGTCATGGAGCAGATTTTCCAAACCTACCGCGAATTGCGCCTGGATGACGAACCTTTCCTCGCCACCGTCCGGCGCATCGGCATCGAACCCTTTCAGGAGCGCGTTTATGGCAGTCATTAAGGACGGCAAGATCACCGGCAACGATTGGCGCCACGCGGCGGACGACGAAGCCTTGCCGGAAGGCAACGCCACCGTCTCGCTGAAACGCTGGCTGGCGGAGCAAGACAGCCTGGCCGGGCGCCCCGCCCCGCTGGGCCTCAGGCTCACCGCCGCCGACGCCATCGAGGGCATCCTCGGCGACCTGGGCCGGTTCGGCGTCATCGTCTTCGACATGGCCCACTTCACCGATGGCCGGGTCTTTTCCCAAGCCCGCCTGCTGCGGGAGCGCCATGGCTACGCGGGCGAACTGCGGGCGCGTGGGGATTTTTTGCGGGACCAGATGTTCTTCCTGCACCGGGTGGGCGTGAACGCCTTCGAATTCCCGGAAGGCGCCGATCTGGAAAACATGCTGCACGCCTTCCGCGAATTCAGCGTGACCTATCAGACCGGGGCGGATGAGCCGTTGCCGCTGCACCGGCGGCGGGGTTAAGTCTCTTTCTCCGCGATAAAAAAAGCCCCCGCTTCGTGAGAGGCGGGGGCTTTTGATTTCCCGGCAAATCAGTTCTTCTTAGCGCTGCCGTTCTGCCGAACGATATTGATGCCCTTGAGCAAGTTCAGCGCCTCGTTCAACGGATAATCCTGCAAGGCCAGCGCCTCCTCGGTCTCCTCCTTAGTCTTGGGCGCGCCGTCCTTGCCTTCCTTCTTAGATTCGGCCTTGCTGTTTTCCAGATGGTTGTTCAGATCGGCCTCCTTGATGGGGGAGAACTCCGACTGCGCCACCGCCTCCAGCTTCACCTTGGAAATCGACACGTCCGGCGAAATGCCCTCGGCCTGGATCGAGCGCCCGGACGGGGTGTAGTACCGGGCCGTGGTCAGCTTGACCGCCCCACCATTGCTGGTGGGCAGGATGGTCTGCACCGAGCCTTTGCCGAAGGTCTTCTCGCCCATGATGATCGCCCGCTTGTGGTCTTGCAGGGCGCCGGCGACGATTTCCGACGCCGAAGCGGAACCGGCGTTAATCAGCACGACAATCGGCGCCCCGTTCAGGATGTCGCTGGGCGTCGCGCTGAACTTCATCTTGGCGTCCTCGACCCGGCCATCGGTGTAAACGATCAGGCCATCCTCCAGGAAGGCGTCGCTGACCGACACCGCCGCGTTCAGCACGCCGCCGGGGTTGTTGCGCAGGTCCAGCACCAGCCCCTTCAAGTCGCCGTTCTTCTTGAGTTCGCCGATGGCCTCGGTCACGTTGTCGCCGGTCTTGGACTGGAAGCTGGTGATGCGGACGTAGCCGTAGCCGTCTTCCAGGGTCCGGCTCTTGACGCTCTTGACCTTGATGATGTCGCGGACCAGCTTGATCTTGAGAGGCTGCTCGACGCCTTCCCGGACAATGGTCAGGACGATGCCGCTGCCCGGCTCGCCGCGCATGGTCTTGACCGCGTCGTTGAGGGTCATGCCTTTGACGGGCTTGTCATCGAGCCGGATAATCAGGTCGCCGGCCTTGACGCCCGCCTTCTGCGCCGGGGTGTCGTCGATGGGCGAGATGACCTTGACGAAGCCATTCTCCATGCCGACCTCGATCCCCAGGCCGCCGAACTGGCCGGTGGTGCCGACCTTCAGTTCGTTGTACTGCTCCTGATCCAGATAGGCGGAATGGGGGTCCAGCCCCGCCAACATGCCGCGTATGGCGTCTTCCAGCAGCTTGTCGTCGGTCACTGGCTCGACATAATCCTGGCGGATGCGGCCATACACCTCGGAGAAGGTCTTCAACCCCTCGAACGGGATTGTGTTATTGGCCGCGCCGCTGGACTCTTTCTCGGCCAGAGCGCCGCCGCCGACGCTGACCAACACACCAAGCACAGCGCCGCAGCAAAGGATCAGAAGGTTTTTCTGTCGCAACATAAATTTTCCCGTCAACAAAAGAAGGTCCACAATCAATTGAGGTGTGCGCACCAGGGCGTGGGATCCACCACGGCACCTTGGTTCCGAATTCCGAAATACAGCCCCGCTTCGGCGCGTCCGCCGCTGGCGCCCACGGCGGCGATGACCTCGCCCGCCGCCACCGGCTCGCCGACGCTTTTATAAAGGCTTTGATTGAACGCATACAAGCTCATCACGCCGTCGCCATGATCGACAATCGTGAGTAATCCGTATCCGCGCAGCCAATCGGAGAACGCCACGCGCCCGCTCGATACGGCCCGCACCGGAGCGCCCTCCTCCGCGGCAATGAGTATGCCATCCCACTTCCCACTCATCCTGGGACTGCCGAATTGCCCGATTAAACGCCCGGCAATCGGGCATTTTGAACTTGCCTCCGGGATGGAGGGCGGCGTGGGGATAAGCGGGGCACTTTCGGTCGGAGTTCCATTCGTCCCGGAAAGCTGGATTGAGGCCAGCAAGTCCTGTAGGCGCTGTTCATTGTCCCGCAACTGCTTGAGCTCGGCGTCCTGGTCGCGAAGCTCATGCTCCAACTCGGCCAGCAGCTTACGGCGGGTCCGCCTGGACTCGTCCAATTCGGCCCGCTCCGCCGCCATCTGTTGGCGCGTGGTCCTGAGGCGTTCCGACTCTATCGCAAGCTCGCCCTGAACCTGCCGGGCGGCGACCAAATCCTGCTCCATGCCTTGCAGCAGCGCGGAACGGGCATGGTTGAGGTAGCTATAATAGGCCAAAACACGGGTGAGCCGGGAGGGGTCTTCCTGATTCAGCATCAATTTCAGCCATTCCCGCCGCCCAGTGGCATAGGCGGATCGGGCCTGCCCCGCCAAAGCGCGCTGCTGGCTTTGCATCCCGGTCATCAGAGTGCCGCGCCGCTTCTCCAGTTCCGCTAGCCGTTGATTCTGGGCACGCGCATCGGCTTCCAACTGGTTCAGGGCTTTGACCAACCGGCCATTGTTGCGCTCGATGTCCGCCAACTCTGCCTCGATCTTGTCCCGTCTGGCCCCCATATCCTCCCGGGATTGCTGGGCCGATTTGAGCCGCTCCTGAATCCGCGCCAGTTCCTCGCGCCGCTCGTCCGGGTCCGCCGCCAG
>NZ_JBTEKS010000245.1:0-6744 GCF_054333355.1 Methylomagnum sp.
CCCTGTCCTATGAAGCCCGGACTTTCCTCCCTCCGAGCGGTGAGGCTCGAACAGCGGCTGTCTGGCCGACTCCGGGGCGGATTCTATGAATATGAGGCCCGGTTCACAAGCTTTTCGTATCCAGCGGGATCGTCAGCGCCCAGCCCGTGCCCAGAGATAAAGGTGCGGCACGAGTTCCGCGATTTCACGGCGTGGTTTGTTACTTGCTCATATGGTTGGCACAATAGTCTTAGAAAAATCACTTGGACTGACTGTTTATGTTACAATTTTCTTCTGAAAATATTAGCTCTTTGAAAACCTATGGCCGTGGGAAGCATTCATTTCGCACGCTTTCGATAGTTGGCCATTCGGTGGATAGGCCTGTTGTATAAACGTGATCCATTACATCAAATCGGCGTTCCTATGAGCCGCGTCAATTTGAACATCCCTGATAATGCGGGGTTGGTTATGCAGTTTTTGGTGTCGCAAAACGCCCCTTTGGTAAAGCGCATTGCTTACCACCTAATGAGCCGTTTACCACCCAGCGTACAGGTGGAGGACTTGATCCAGGCCGGCATGATCGGACTCTTGGAGGCCGCCCGACAGTTCGACGCGGGACAGGGCGCAAGCTTCGAAACCTATGCCGGCATCCGCATCCGGGGTGCCATGCTGGACGAGTTGCGGCGCTATGACTGGACGCCCCGCTCCGTGCATCGCAAGGCGCGGGAAGCGGCGGAGGCCATCCGCGTCATTGAGGCCCGCACCGGGCGTGACGCCCGTGATTCCGAAGTGGCCGAATACCTCGGCTTGTCCATGGCCGAGTATCACCAAATCCTCCGCGACTCCCTGGGCTGCCGCGTGTTCAGCATTGAAGATCTGCTGGAATCCGGCGACTCCGCCTTGGAGGGCTGCGCCGATCTGAGCTTGCAGCCCGCCGAAGGCTTGGCCCGCGCCAGTTTCGCCCGCGCCTTGGTGGACGCCATCGCCAGCCTGCCTGAGCGGGAACGGCTGGTCATAAATCTTTATTACGAAGAAGAATTAAACCTCAAGCAGATCGGCGAACGCCTCGGGGTCAGCGAGTCGCGTATCTGCCAGATACAGAGTCAAGCTATTTTGCGGCTGCGGGCCAGGATGCATGGCTGGCTGGACGGCGACCGCAAGCCACTTCCACGGAAAAAGACGGGGCATCGTGTCCCACGGGCCATCCGGTCGCCGGTCGTGCTGGAGGAAAGGCTGCAATAAGCGTCGGCGGGGTGGGAGCGTAATTTCTCGGGACCGGGAACCCGGCGGGCAAGCGTGGTTTCCAAAACAGAAATGACCCGTCACGGGGATGGTCGCTCAGTTTTTTATGATATAGTCCACGGCTCAGTCGAATAAGGGGAAAGCCATGTTTTTAAAGGTAATATTCGCATTATTACTGGCTGTCGCCACGTCATTTTCGGCCCTGGCCGACGCGGTGGACGAGGCCAGAAAGCCGGTGGACCGGCTCAATAATGCCTTGATTGAAGTGATGAAGGGGGGCAAGCAATTAGGTTATCAGGGGCGCTACAAAAAGCTGGAGCCGGTGGTCAAGGACACCTTCGAATTCGAGGCGGTTTCGCAGATCGCCTTGGGCGGTCACTGGAAGAAGCTGGACAAGCCGCAAAAGACGGCCTTCATGGAGAAGCTCACCGACCTCAGCGTTGCCACCTACGCGGCTCAGTTCAAAGAATATGCCGGGGAGTCATTTTCATACGATTCCAACCAGGATTTGAAGAATGGCCGAATGCTGCTCCGCTATAACTTCACCGCGCCCAAGGAGAAACCCATTAAGTTCGAGTATGTCGTGGGCGAACTCAATGGCCAGTGGCAAATCATCAATATCATCGTCGATGGCATCAGCGACTTGGCTTTGAAAAAGGCCCAATACACCAGCGTGATCGACCGGGAAGGGTTTGACAGCTTGCTTAATAAATTGACCCAGAAAATCACCGATTATGCGAATAATAATGGTGGGAGTTCGGGTTGAGGGATTCGGATACAAATTAATGAAAAAGGGCACCACGCGGTGCCCTTTTTTTGTTTGATTGGCGGATATTTTTCAGCCAGCGTAGGGCGGATAAGTGAAACGCATCCGCCGATTTGATTGAGTGGATGCGCTACGCTTATCCACCCTACGGTACTGGGTTTCGCGCCTCAACCCAGCCACCACGCTGGGGAATATCCCTTTAAAACAACGGCTCCCGATAAAACATCATGATATTCCCAATCAGAAACATCGAGAAAATCGCGATAAACCCGGCAATACCCCCTTCGAGATACGTATCGCCCGCCGTCGCGCCTTCGTTCGAAACCAGCCGCAATTCCAGCCAGCGGCCCGCCGCCATAAGCACCGCCAACAGGCCCATGGTGGTATGGGTGGACTGGATGAGGAATTCGCTCTTCAACTCGAATTCCGCGTGGGCGTGGGTCAGCAGCAATATCCCGCCGAACGCGCACAGCATGGGGAACACATATTGCAGCTTGCGGGCGTCGCTGCGGGTGCGGGCGCGGATTTCCATCACCCCGAGGATGAAAGCCACCAGGGTGGCGATGCGGTGCTGGAACACCTCGCCGTTGCCGAAGGTGCTTTCCCAGAAGCCGATGGGGCCGAGTGGCCAGGTTTCGGCGTCGCTGCGGAAGAACAGGAAGATGCTCAGCCCCACGAAGCCGATGGGCCAATACCGCGTCCAGCGCAAGCCGGGGGCGCGGATATAGGACAGCATCGCCATCAAGCCCATGGTCGTGAGGAACAGGCCCGACACGTTGTGGTTGTAGTCCGACCATTCGGTGGCGGCCACCGACGGCACCTTGTTGACCACGGCGACGCGGCCCGCTTCCCCGGCCAGCAATTCCTCGTGGCTGGGCGAGTGGATTTTCGGCAGGCGCGGCGTGAACATTTGCATCACATCCGGGATTTTGGCGGTCAGTTCCGGGTTGCCGGCGATGTCTTCGGAAGGCGGCTGCGAGGACAGGGTGGCGGCGATGAACAAGATGCCCACCAGGATGAAGGCTTCCGCCTCGATGTAATGGGGCACCTTGCGGGTGAGGGCGACGCCTTGTCGCTGCGCCCGCCATTGCCGCCCGGCGCGGTGGTTGAGATAGGCGAAGCCCAGCGCCCCGCACAGCAGGATGATCTTGGTGATGACCAGGCTGCCGTAGCCGGTGCCGAACAAGCCATCCCAGGACGCCACATAAGTCAGGGCCAGCGGCAGGCCGGTGACGAGCAGCAGGGCCACGGAGCCAACGCCCAACAGGCCGAAGCGGACGATGGCGTTCGGCCAGAGCGCCTTGGCGTCGGGGTTTTTCCGGCCCAGATGCCAGAGCGCCAGCAATTGCGCCACGCCGCCGAACCACACCGCCGCCGCGAACTGGTGGAGGATGGTCATGAGCATCAGCGGCTCGCGGTATTCGAAGCGCCCGACCGCGTGGACCAGCCAAGCGCCCGCGATGACCAGCGGGACGGTGGCGGCGGTCAGGAGATTCCAGTGTTTGCGGCTGGTGGGACTCAGCAGCAATTGGCCGCTGAGGTAGACGATGCCCAGCGACAACAGCAGCCGCGCCAGTCCGGCCTGGAACTGCACGGTACCCGCGTAGGCTTCGATGGGCAGTTCGCCCAGCACGCCCCACAGCACCATGCCCTTGATGAGCAGCTTGGTGCCCTGCATGGCGGCGAGAGCGATGGCGCCGAACCGCAGCACGGCGACGGCGCGGCGGACGATGGCTTCATTCGCGGCGGGCCGCGCCGACCAGACCTTGAGAATAAAAAAGCTCCATAGGAGGCTGCCCACCACCAGCGCGTAGCCGATGAGGATCAGGCCACCGAGGAAGTCGTCGATGAAATTGGCCAAACCTTGCATGTACATAGGAAACCCTTCCTTATTCGGAGACGTGGAAACGGATGGCGTTTTCGGTCAGGTGGCCGTCGGCGGCGAAGACCTTGTATTTGATGGCGTAGTCGCCCGGCTCCAGGGCGGGCAATTGGATGTGCAATTCGCCCGGCTTTTTGCCGCGCTTGATCTCGACCGGATGGAAGACATCGCCCGCGCTGACCAGGAACACCCGCGACAGCTTCAATTCCACCCCGGCGTTGAAGAACAACACGACGGTGGTGGCGTGGTTGGGCTGGATGGGTTCCTTGGTGAGCGAGGATTCGGTCACGACGGCGTGGGCGTGGGCGGCTTCTCCGGTGGCGAGAGAGAGGCAGGCGGAGAAGAGTAGGGCGGTTAAGTGGTTTGGGTGTGGCATATTGGTTAATATCGAATTGATAAGGCGATAAGGTAGGGTAAAAAAATTACGATTTATTTTTGTATGCTTAAATAGCGGACTTGTTTTTCATCACCTTTTCGATAAAGAACTCGTCGGAGAGGTGCTTAATCAAGTTGTCCTCATCTAAATATAAGCTATGTCTATTGATTAACATGGTGTGCAATTCTTTTATAATTGCTGACTTTGAAAATCTATCAATCACTAATTCTTCAATAAGATACTGGCTTGAGAAGTTTCCGAGCACACCACTTGCCGAGATGAAATGCCATTCAGAATCGAAGATTGAGGGCAGTAAGTATTCTGATTTCTGAGCGAAATGTCTCTTGTCCGCCTCAAGGTAATGGCCAATCCTTCTAAGATAAGGGATGTTATTTCCTAAAATTTGGCTTGTTCTATCTGCATAGATAAAAACTTTTCCATCTGTTTCTGACGTTGGGAAATCCTCGCAAGCAAAGAACAAAGCAACATATGCTGATCTCGACCAGTCTAAAATCGGCGTTGGAAATCCATGATGCCTCAGATATGCCATGTATTCCATTTCAGGCAGTTCAAACGAACCAGAATCATAGCTATTGAGTGTTACGGAAGGGTATCCAATCCCCGACTTTGATTCTCTCTGCCACTTCTCGTTGATGAACGGATTTATCAATGGCTTTATCTTGTCAATCCATTGATAGTATTCTTTGCAGCTTATTTTTTCGCAACCGATCCTTTCAAGCGATGTCTTCAGCTTCCACTCGCTGTTAGTTTGACCGCGATAAAGGATAATCCTGGAATTTTGATGCGTGTTATTTAGTTCATTTATTGACTTAATAAAATCGCTTACTGATTTTATTCTTTTTGAAGACTCTGGCTTTTCATGTTTTCGGCGCAGTATTTCTGTCTGAACTTCCCTTTGATCATCTTGGGATAATAGCTCAAAATCTTCGATAAATTGGTGCGCCGCATTACTCATAGCCTACCTCACAAACAGAGCCAGCATTTTTGTCTTTCGTTATTTGCTGCAAGCTAGGGCCTGCAAGACTTGGTTCCCAAGCCGAAGCTTGGGAACCAGCGGTTTGAAATACTACCCCCCCGCCTTCTGCTTCAACGCATGACTAATCAAATTCTTCCCCAAATCCTTAATTGCCCCGCCCACTTCCTGGGTATCGGCAATCACTCGGTCCATGGCGTTGATAATCCAATCCCGGTCCTTTTCGCTCACCACCAGCGGCGGCAGGAATTTCACCACGTTCATGCCGTGGCCCGCGACTTGGCTGAGGATGCGGTGATTTTTAAATAACGGAATGGTGATCGTCTGGCTGAACAAGCCCTTATTGGCGGCTTCGAGTCCGGCGAATGCCGCCTTCCGTAACAGGCCATCGGGTGAGCCGAATTCCACCGCAATCATCAAGCCCTTGCCGCGCACCTGCTTGAGGAAATCGTATTTGGGAATCATGGCCTCGATACCCGCCACGATATCCCCGCCGATTTTCGCGGCGTTTTCCACCAGCTTTTCGTCGTCGATCACTTTCAGCGTCGCGAGCCCCGCCGCCATCGCCATGTTGTTCTTGGAGAAGGTCGAGCCATGCACCACGGCGCGGTCCATGCGGTTGAACACGGCGTCCATCACCCGCGTCGTCATGGCGACCGCGCCCACCGGGATGAAGCCGCCGGACAGGGCTTTCGCCATCAGGATCATGTCCGGCTCCACGCCCCAGTGATCGACCGCCCAGAATTTCCCGGTGCGGCCCAGGCCGGTTTGAACCTCGTCGGCGACGAATAGCGTGCCGTATTTCTGGCAGAGCTTGGCGACTTCAGGCAGGTAGTTATCGGCGGGAATGTTGACGCCCTTGCCCTGGATCGGCTCGACGATGAAGGCGGCCACGTCCTTGTTGCGCAAGGCGTTTTCCAGCGCGGCGAGGTCATTGAACGGCACCGCCACGCAGCCGGGCAGCAAGGGGCCGAAGCCTTCGCGGAACACCTCTTCGCCGTTCAGGGACAAGGCGCCCAGGGTCAGGCCGTGGAAGCCGTGTTCGCAGTAGACGATCTTCTCCCGCTTGGTGGTGTAGCGGGCGAACTTGATGGCCGCTTCGTTGGCTTCCGCGCCGGAGTTGCAGAAGAACATCTTGGTGAGGTTGGCGGGGCAGCGCTTGAGCAATTCTTCCGCCAACAGACCGCTCAGCAGGGACACGTCCATCTGCACCATGTCCGGCAGGTCGGCTTCCAGCACGTCCTTGAGCGCCTGGACGATGGTCGGATGGTTGCGGCCCATGCCGAACACACCGAAGCCGCTGAGGAGGTCCAGGTATTCGTTGCCCTGCGCATCATAGAGATAGGGGCCGCTGGCCTTGGTGTAAACGCGGTCGTAGCCGATGGTTTTCAGCACCCGGACCATTTGGGTATTGAGGTGCTGTTCGTGAAGTTCAAAGTTTTTGCCGGGGTGGGCGGCGAGTAGGTCTTTGATGTAGCTGGACATTGAAGCCTCGAGAAATGTCG
>NZ_JBTEKS010000246.1:0-6680 GCF_054333355.1 Methylomagnum sp.
CGTCGGGCATGAGTACATGCCCGACCTACGCGAGGAACCCAATCAATCCGCCATCAGTCCACCACAAAATAAGCTCGCCCAACCCCAAACCGCTGTTCACTGACCACTAACCACTTTCCCACAATGAATCACGACCATCTCGCCCTAGCCCATCAAGCCCTGCTGCAACCCGCCGGTCTCGGCCACACCGACCTGGACCGGGTCATGGCCCAATTGCTTGGCGCCTCCGTGGATGCGGCGGATGTTTATCTGCAAGCCACCCGCTACGAATCCTGGATGCTGGAAGACGGCATCGTCAAGGAAGGCAGCCACAGCATCGAACAAGGCGCCGGGGTGCGGGCGGTGTCCGGCGAGAAGACCGGCTTCGCCTACAGCGACGAAATCGCCCTGCCCACCCTGCTGGAAGCCGCCAAGAACGCCCGCGCCATCGCCAAGCTGGGCAACCAAGGCCAGCGGGAAATCGCCACGGTGGAGCGTCCGCCGTCGCTGTACCTGCCCATCGACCCGCTGCAATCCCTCCCCGAAGAAGACAAGCTGACCCTTTTGAAACGACTGGACGAAGAATGCCGCCGCCTCGACCCCCGCGTTGAACAGGTATTCGTCAGCCTCTCCGGCAGCCATGAGGTGGTGATGGTCATCGGCCAGGACGGCGCTATTCACGGCGACGTGCGGCCCTTGGTGCGGCTCAATGTCAGCGTCATCGTGGTGGACAACGGCAAGCGCGAGCAAGGCAGTTGCGGCGGCGGCGGGCGCACCGATTACCGCTATTTCCTGGAGGAAGACCGGGCCAGCGGCTACGCCCGCGAAGCGGTGCGGCAAGCCCTGGTGAACCTGGACGCCGAGGAAGCCCCGGCGGGCGCGATGACCGTGGTGCTGGGTTCCGGCTGGCCGGGCATCCTTTTACACGAAGCCATCGGCCACGGCCTGGAAGGCGATTTCAACCGCAAGGGCACTTCGGCCTTCTCGGGCCGGGTGGGCGAACGGGTGGCCTCACCGCTCTGCACGGTGGTGGACGACGGCACCCTGCCCCACCGGCGCGGCTCCCTGACCATCGACGACGAGGGCACGCCGACCGCATGCACCACGCTGATCGAGAACGGCATCCTCAAGGGCTACATGCAGGACAAGCTCAACGCCCGGCTGATGGGCGTCGCGCCCACCGGCAATGGCCGCCGCGAGTCCTACCAGCACCTCCCCATGCCGCGCATGACCAACACCTACATGCTGCCCGGCCAGCACGATCCAGAGGAAATCATCCGCTCCGTGAAGAAAGGCTTGTATGCCAAGAACTTCGGCGGCGGTCAGGTGGACATTACCTCCGGCAAGTTCGTGTTCTCCGCCAGCGAGGCGTATTTGATCGAGGACGGCAAAATCACCCGCCCGGTGAAGGGCGCGACCCTGATCGGCAACGGCCCGGACGTGCTGACCCGCGTCAGCATGGTGGGCAATGATTTGCAGTTGGATACGGGGGTTGGCACCTGCGGCAAGGATGGGCAAAGCGTGCCGGTGGGCGTGGGGCAGCCGACTTTGCGGGTGGATGGGTTGACGGTGGGGGGGACGAAGGTTTGATGGACGAAAGCTGGCTGCATGAACCGGAAGAAGCCGCCAAGTTAGCGGAAGCAATTGCCTGGGCTGAGGCGAATCCACCGCGAGATAACTTCGCCGAGATTGAGGCGCGGATTATGGCTGGCGTTCAAATCGACGCCGCTGGTTCCCAGCCTCCTGCAAGCTCTAGCTTGCCGGAATCTCGGGAAGATGGCGTTTTGAAAACAAGCGATGAGGCTTAAACGGGGAAAACCATGACCATTCAAACATCGTATTCGGAAGCCCAGAAATCCTTTTCCGCCTTACTCAATACAGTGGCGGATGACCGCGAAGTCGTGATTATCGAACGGCCCGGCGCGGAAAATGTCGCGATGATTGCGGCGGACGAGTTAAGCAGCCTGCTTGAGACGGTCCACCTATTGCGCTCCCCCGCCAATGCTAAGCGTCTGCTAACGGCATTGGCGCGGGCGCAAAGACAGGAAACCCAGCCGCAAACGTTGGATGAACTCCGCCGCGAGGTGGGTTTTGACGAAGCCGAATAAATCCTGCTCTGAAACTCCCAAGCTTCGGGAGGCTATTTTTGAACCGGAGTTCCGCGAGGATTTGAAATTTTGGATTGAGACTGACCGAAAGGTAGCCCTACGAATTATGAATCTCGTCGAGGCTATATCGCGTGAACCTTTTGACGGGATAGGCAAACCGGAACCGCTGAAATATCTTGGGGCAAACGTGTGGTCGCGGCGGATTACCCAAGAACATCGCCTTGTTTACCTTGTGGGTGATGGGCGAATCACTTTCCTACAAGCCCGGTATCATTACTAAGCGTGGCAATTGTTATGCGTTATGCCGTAGTTATTGAACGCGCTGAAAATAACTTCTCGGCTTATGTGCCCGATTTGCCCGGCTGCATATCCACGGGCGATACCGTTGAAGAAGTCGAGCGGAATATCCGGGATGCCATCGCGTTCCATTTGGATGGCTTGCGGGAGGATGGTTTGCCGATACCTGTTGCCACGACGAGAGTGGAATATTGTGATTTGGCGGCTTAATCAACGACATCGCTAATTTATGGCAAGTGTGATCCCTTTTTTAATAGAACAGCTTGATCGCGAACTTGAAAAGCGCGGATTTGCTATAGAAAAGTATAATACCTACGGAAACCCGGTCGGTGGACGCTATTATAGATGGAAAAGCAACCCTGATCTCCGAATGGATTGCATAGTGAATAAAAACAGCATTCTGTTTTATTTCATGCCCTCCTTGCTTAAAAACAGGTCGGCCTTAGAACAGCTAATAATACAATTAGATAACGGCTTAATAGCATACCCAAAAGGTGGTCCAAGCTACCGATATCGCATAAAAACCGCCGCAAACCTACAAACCCTCTTCAACTTTATAGACGAGCATATCCTTTCTCCGACTAGCCGAACTCAGATTAACGTCAACATAACCGAACAAGATATAGAATCGACTAGGCTAACTCTTGATATTGCGGATAAAACATTTGACGAGGGTGCCAGAAAGCAAGTGGTGTCGGTCGCAATTGAAAGAAACCGTCAAGCTCGCACAGCCTGCTTAACCATTCACGGCTCATCGTGCAAGGCGTGCGGCGTAATTCTTGCCGAGAGATATGCAGGTATAGAAAAAGACATCATCCATGTACACCACCTAATCTTGGTTTCCGATCACCCCGGAGAATATCGGATCGACCCTAGAAATGATCTTGTCCCGGTCTGCCCAAACTGCCACTCTGTTATTCACTCAAAGCATCCGCCATACACCATTGCAGAAATCAAGGCCATGCTTATTCAAGACCATTTTTAATGTTTGTTTTCGTAAAATTTGAAAGGTCGGCGCACTAGAGCTTGCGAGCGCTGAGATAACTTATGAACACCATCATTCCCTACCACCAAGACTTCCACGCCTGGGCCATCCAAAGCGCGGCGCTCATCCGCCAGGGCCGGTTATCGGAACTCGACTTAGACCATATCGCGGAGGAATTGGAAAGCATGGGGGCCAGCGACCGGCGGGAATTATTGAATCGGCTGCAAATCCTAATCATGCACCTGCTGAAATACCAATTTCAGCCGGAACGCCGGGGCAAAAGCTGGAAACTCACCATCGTCCACCAACGCACCGCCATCGAACGCCTGCTAAAACAATCCCCCAGCCTTAAACGGCTACTTGATAACCCCGATGAATTCCGCGATGTCTATGTAAAAGCCATCCGGGAAGCCGCCTTAGAAACTGATTTAGATAAAAGTGTTTTCCCGGTGGAATGCCCTTATAGCCTGGAAAATGTGCTTGATGACGAATTCTGGCCGGAATAACGGCTAAAACCTTATACCCTCACCCCAAGCCCCTCCCACCGGGAGAGGAAGAATCTCAAAAGGAACCCCCGTGACCCAATCCGCCCTATCCCCCACCGAACAAACCCAACTCACCCAACTGGAGAGCCTGGTCGCCGAGTGCCTCGACGAAGCCAAACGGCAAGGCGCGACCGGCGCCGAGGCCGGCGTCAGCATCGAATCCGGCCTGTCCGTCACCGCCCGCTTGGGCGAGGTGGAGACCGTCGAACACCACCGCAGCCGGGGTTTAGGACTCACGGTCTACATCGGCCAGCGCAAAGGCTCGGCCAGCACCAGCGACATGAGCCGCGAAGCCATGCGCGAATCCGTCGCCGCCGCCTGCCGCATCGCCCGCTACGCCGCCGAGGACGAATACGCCGGGCTGCCTGACGCCGATCTGCTCGCCACTGAATTCCCCGACCTGGATGTCTACCACCCGTGGGAGCCGGACGCCGAGACCGCCATCGACCTCGCCATCCGCTGCGAGAACGCCGCCCGTGGCTATCACCCGGACATCGCCAATTCCGAGGGTGCCAGCCTCAACACCTTCCAAGGCTTGCGGGTCATGGGCAACTCGCTGGGCTTCCTGCACGGCCACGCCTCCAGCCGCCACTCCTTAAGCGTCTCGGTCATCGGCGAGCGCGGCAACGAGATGCAGCGCGACGACTGGTGGACCGTGGCCCGCGACCGCGCCGACCTGGAAGCCCCGGAAGCGGTGGGCCTCAAAGCCGCCGAGCGCACCATCCGCAAGCTCGGCGCGCAGACCCTCAGCACCCGCCAATGCCCGGTCATCTTCGCGGCGGACATCGCGTCTAGCCTGTTCGGCCACTTCATCGGGGCCATCCGGGGCGGCAACCTGTACCGCAAGTCCTCGTTCCTGCTGGACCATTTGGGCAAGCCGGTCTTCCCGGACTTCATCCAAATCCACGAACAACCGTTCCTCAAACGCGCCCTGGGCAGCACGCCCTACGACGCCGAAGGCGTCCGCACCGTGCCGCATCACATCGTGCGGAATGGCGTGCTGGAATCCTACGTGCTTAGCACCTACTCAGCCCGCAAGCTCGGGCTAAAGACCACCGGCAACGCGGGCGGCGTGCATAATCTGACCATTGATCCGGGCGAGTTGGACCTGCCGGGCCTGTTGAACCGCATGGGCACGGGGCTGCTGGTGACGGACTTGATGGGCCAGGGCGTGAACATCATCACTGGCGATTACTCGCGGGGTGCCGCCGGGTTCTGGGTGGAGAACGGCCAGATTCAATACCCGGTCGAGGAAATCACCATCGCCGGGAATCTCCGCGATATGTACTTCGGGATTCAAGCCGTGGGGAACGATGTGGACTTGCGGGGCAACACCCGCACCGGCTCGGTGTGGATCGACAGGATGACCGTGGCGGGGAACTAGCCGTGGGAGTGGGCTTCAGCCCACGATTTGTAAACCAAGTCGCGGGCTGAAGCCCGCTCCCACCCGCAAAATCCAATCCTCCATGCTGCGCTTCCTCGCCCGTGGTGCCCTCGGCTCGCTCGGGCTAAAAATCGCCACGGTCGGCCTCGCCTTCCTCAATCAATTGCTCGTCACCCGCCTGATGGGGGCCGAGCAATACAGCATCTACGTCTACGCGCTGACTTGGCTCACCGTGTTGGGCCTGATGGGCCGCTTGGGCAGCGACGGCATGTTGACCCGCTTCGCCGCCGCCTACACGGCGCAACGCCATTGGGGCTTGTTGAAGGGTTTGATCCGCTTCGGCTATGGCGCGGTGTTCACGGCCAGCATGGCGGTGGCCGGGGTGACCTTCCTAGCCTTGGCATGGTTCCGGGCCGACTTGGCGGCGGACGCCTACCCGACCTATCTCGCCGCGCTCTGCCTGCTGCCCGTGTATGGCTTGACCGGCGTCGGCCAATCCCTGCTCTACGGCTTCAAGCGCCCCTGGCAGGCGCAGTCCTGCGATATTCTGGCGCGGCTGTTCATGATGGCCTTGGCGGGCGCGGCCTACTGGCACTGGCGGGAATTGTCCGCCTTCGTTGGGATGCTGTGCGGACTCGCGGCGGCGACGCTGGTGCTGCTGATCGCCAGCCGGTGGACGCGCCGGGCCATCCCCGCCGAAACCCGCGCCAACACAAGAGGAATCCAGGCCAAGCACTGGCTCGCCACCGCCCTGCCCATGGGCTTCGTGGCCTTGTTGCGGCTGTTGATGGACCAGGGCAGCCTGCTCTTGGTCGGGATGCTGGCGACCGATCCCAAGGCGGTGGGCATTTACGCGGTGGCCTTGCGGCTTTCGGAACTGGCCGCGTTCGGCCTGCAAGCCGTCGGCATGAACTTGGCCCCGATGATTTCCGAACTCCATGCGACTCAACAAAAAGCCCGTTTGCAGGAATTGCTGACCTATACCGCCTACGGCATTTTCGGTTTCACCCTGGCAGTCGGCTTGGTGTTATATGCGCTGGGCGAGCCGATTCTGAAATTATTTGGCGCGGAATTCACAGCGGCTTACGAACCCATGGTGATACTCATGGCCGGTCAAGTGATTAATGCACTGACCGGCACCGTCGGCTCCCTAATGATGATGACCGGACATCAAACTATCGTGGCCCGGCTGGTGGCTTTTAATACGGCTTTAAGCCTGGGTTTGAATATCTGGCTGGTACCCCGATTCGGCCTGAACGGTGCCGCCTTCGCCAGCGCCACCGGCATTATCAGCGTCAACTTACTCAGTCTAATATTCGTACTGCGCAGCCTGCGGCTCAACCCCACCGTGTTCCGGTGGCCGCACCGTGGGAGTGGGCTTT
>NZ_JBTEKS010000247.1:0-6661 GCF_054333355.1 Methylomagnum sp.
CGAGCCTTTTGCGGGGTTATCATTTTCGGGAATCGCCCAAGAACCCCATCGACTAGAATGGATCGAATTCTGATAACCAACAAGCCACCATCATGGGAACCCGACTCATCTACTTCATCGTCCTGCTGATTCTCACCATCCTTGATCTGGGTCCATTCCCGCTGGTCAGCTTGGCGGGTCTTTATGTGGTGCTGATGCGGCCAATCTGGTTTAAATCCTTGGTGGACGATATTTACGGCGACCGCAAACCTTAACTAACGCACTCGACACGGGAGGATGTATGCAACGAGCCATCAACGGCACCGGAATCCGCGTCACCGCCATCGGCCTGGGCGCGATGCCCTTGTCCATCCAGAGCCGCCCCGATGAAACCCAAGCGTTCCAGGTCATCGAAGCCTTTGTGGCGGCGGGCGGCGACTTCATCGACACGGCCAATGTGTATTGTCTGGACGATGCCGACATCGGCCACAACGAACGGCTCGTCGCCAAAGCCCTGGACCGGCTGGGCCAGCGCGACAAGGTGGTCATCGCCACCAAGGGCGGGCTGCGGCGGCCCAAGGGCGATTGGGTGACGGACGGCAACCCCGCGTTTCTGCGTAAGTCCTGCGAAGACAGTCTGCGGGCGTTGAATGCCGATCAAATCGCCCTCTACCAATTGCACGCCGTGGACCCGAATTTCGGACTCATGCCCACGCTGGACGAACTCGTCCGCCTGAAAGACGAGGGCAAGATTGCTCATATCGGCCTCTCCAACGTCGGGATGGAGATGCTCGAAGCGGCCCTCAAGCACGCGCCCATCGTCTCGGTGCAGAACCGCTGCAATCCCTTCGAGAAGCGGGATTTCCGCAGTGGCCTCGTCGATTTCTGCCGCGACCGGGGCGTCACCTACATCCCCCACAGCCCGGTGGGCGGGCACTACGGCCATGTGCGGCTGAACCAGAGCGCGCTGTTCGAGCGCTTGGCGGCGAAACATGGCGCATCCCGTTACTGTGTCGCCCTGGCTTGGTTCCTGGCGAAAGGCGAACACATCCTGCCGATCCCCGGCGCCAGCAAACCGGCCAGCATCGCCGACAGTCTGCGTTCCACCGGCTTGGCGCTGGATGAGGACGACATCCGGGCCATTGACCAGATTCCCGAATTGCCGTGATGCCCGCTTGGCTACCGGCGGCGGTGGCGGCCTTTCTGTGCTGGGGCGTGTGGGCGTTTCTGCCCAAGTTGACCACGCGCTATATCGACCCCAAGAGCGCCATCGTCTACGAGGCGCTCGGGGGCATGGTGATGGCGACCGGGGTGCTGGTTCTGATTGGCTTCAAACCGGCCATGGATGGGCGCGGCACATTTTTGGCGCTGGTGACGGGAGTGCTGGGCTTGGGCGGCGCACTGGCGTATCTTTACGCCCTGCGGACCGGGCCGGTAGTCTTGATTTCCACCCTGACCGCCCTTTATCCCATCCTGGCGATTGCCTTGGCGGGGTTGGTTTTGCATGAACCCGTCAGCCTTCGGCAATGGCTGGGCATTCTGTTGGGACTGGTTGCCATGCTGTTGATCGCCAGTTGAAGGCCGAAGCGGAATAATTTAGAGGGCTTACGCAGCCCTTATTATTCAATGCCTTAAATACGGGCCAAAAGAATGACAAACAACGCGGCAGCCTAGTTGCGAAACGGGCGGGACGCCCACAAACTATAACGATACCCGCCAGGAAGGCGGAGAACTCCGATAAAGAGGAGAGAGAACCATGCCATCCCTACCGGATTATGCGGGCGGCAGCATCGTGAACCTGATGGGTTCGCTGGTCGCCGGTATTGGCGGGGCCGCGACCGGCTATCCGCCGCTGCCCCTGTTGTCCCCGGCCGAAGTCGGCGAGTACCGTCAGGTCGTCCTGATGGTGGTTGACGGACTCGGCTACGAATTCCTGACCCGGCGACGCAACGGCGGCCTGCTGCGGGAGTTGAACCGGGGCCGGATCACCTCGGTGTTTCCCTCGACCACCGCCGCCGCTATCACCACCTTCCTGACCGGACTAGCGCCACAACAGCATGGCTTGACCGGCTGGCATATGTATTTCCGGGAATTGGGCGCGGTGCTAGCGGTGTTGCCTGGGGTGCCCCGCTACGGTGGCTTGCCTCTGCGCCAGGCCGGTGTCGATGTGGCGCGGCTCTTCGGGCATGGCGCGGTGTTCGACCGCTTGCCGGTGCCGGGCTACGTGGTCGCGCCCCGCCGCCTCGCCCATTCCGACTTCAACATCGCCCACCGGGGCAAGGCCGAAATCCGGCCCTTCGACACCCAGGATGATTTCTTTCTGACGGTGGCGAAGCTGCTCCGCGCCGACCGGGAGCGGAAGTTCGTGTATGCCTACTGGGGCGACTTGGACCGGATTTCCCACGAGGCGGGCACCCACAGCATCGAGGCCGACTGGCATTTCACCTCTTGGGAGGAGGGCTTCGGGCGCTTCCTGAGGTATGCCGCTGGGACCGGCGCGCTGGTGATTGTCACGGCGGATCATGGCTTCATCGACACGGACGAGGCCCACACGGTGAACCTCGATGATCACCCGGAACTGGCCGACAGCCTGTGCCTGCCCCTGTGCGGGGAAAGCCGGGTGGCGTATTGCTACGTCAAGCCGGGGAGGCGGACGTTTTTCGAGACTTATGTCCGTTCCGAATTGGGCCATGCCGCCGAGCTTTGGCGCAGCGCGGAACTCATCGAGCGGGGCTGGTTCGGCTTGGGCGCGGCCCATTTGAAGCTGGCCGACCGGGTGGGCGACTATGCCTTGGTGATGAAAGAAAATTATGTGATAAAGGACTGGTTGCCCGGCGAACACCGCTACACCCATATCGGGGTGCATGGCGGCGTGAGCGAGCGGGAGATGTGGGTGCCGTTGGTGGTGACGGCGGTTTAGCGGGAACGGGGATTGCTGCTGCGGGGACGCTGGCCGGGTCGTCCCCGCAGAGGAAGGATTGGGCGGGGAGCGCTGGATTACTGGCCCGCTGGCTGGGCTGGCTTCTTGCCGGAATTCAGCCCTTCGAGTTCCAGCTCCATGTCCTTTTCCCAGTCGTTATCCACGGGCGGGTTGCCATCGTGGATCAGGTAATTGCGCTGCTGGAAATAGGCGTTGCGCATGAATTCGTAGCGGTCCACCGAGGCCTCGTCCATGATCTTCGTGGCGCTCAGGAGGTCCGCCCGCATGTCCACGGTCTTGGCTATGCCTGTGGCCCACGGAATCGCGGCGGGGCTGATCCAGTTGATGGGATTCGTCGCTGTGTCGCCCGCCACGCCCACCAAGCCACGGGGGGTGCTGGGTCCGAACACGGGCAGCACCAGGTAAGGCCCGGAGGGAACGCCCCAAGCGCCCAGGGTTTGGTCCAGGTCCTCATTGTGCTTTTGCAGGTCCATCTTGCTGGCGACGTCGATGAAGCCGCCCAGGCCCAGGGTGGAATTGACTAAGATTCGGCCCACATCCTGGCCGGTTTGCAGCAGCTTGAACTGGAGCAGGTCGTTGGCGACGACGCCGATGTCATCGACATTGCTGAAGAAATTGGTGACGCCCTGATCGACGATGGAGGGCGTGACATACTGATAGCCCCGCGCCACGGGCTTCATCACATAATCGTCCAGTGAGTCATTGAATTTTTGGACGCCACGGTTCCAGCCTTCCCACGGGTCGCGGGAATCGTGATTGGGCGCGGTGGCGCAACCGGCCAGGCTCAGCAACAAGGCGAGCCAATGGAGCCGTTGCGGTCGGAGTGAGTGGCGACTCGTTGTCATTGTTTTTGCCCTTTCTGGAGGTCGATCAGGGGATTTGTGAATTCAGCCCCGCCCCGGCGTTGTAAGCTTGGCTGGCCGCACGCTTATATTAAGGCTGGCAGGCAAATATAATGGCCTTACAAATCGTAGTCGAGGAAAAATTACGCTTTCGGAATGCAAGCTCAAGAACGCCCCCCCTTTGCCCGTCGGTTCCGCGGTTATCTCCCCGTCGTCGTGGATATTGAAACCGCCGGGTTCAGCCCCACCGAGAACGCCTTGCTGGAAATCGCGGCCGTCATTATCGAAATGGATGAGGACGGACGTCTTCATCCCGGCGAGACCCACGCGAGCCATGTCAAGCCATTTCCTGGCTCGAAGCTGGACGCCGCCGCTCTGAGCTTCAATAAGATTGACCCGTATCATCCATTCCGGTTCGCGTTGGACGAGAAGGACGCGCTCAATAAAATCTTCCAACCCATCCGCAGCGCCGTGAAGCGCAATGGCTGCACTCGGGCCATCTTGGTCGGCCACAATCCCGCCTTCGACATTGGCTTTCTAAACGCGGCGGTGGGGCGGTCGGATATTAAGCGCAGTCCCTTTCATCCATTCAGCACCTTCGATACCGCCACCTTGAGCGGCTTGGCCTACGGCCAGACTGTGCTAGCCAAGGGTGTGCAGGCGGCGGGCATCGAATGGGACGCCAGCCAGGCGCACTCGGCCATTTATGACGCCGAGCAGACGGCCCGGCTGTTTTGCGCCATCGTCAACCGCTGGGGCGAATTGGTGGCCGGTGAGGAGCGGAAGACAGCACCGGCCAGCTAATCCTTAAGGCCTATCTCCGTGGGCCGTCCGCCCTGAGGTATCGAAGGGTTTTTGGGATAGGCTGCTTTTAGGCGGCGGTCGCCGTGGCCAGCGTCTTTTGAAGTTCGCCCTTCTGGAACAAGTCCATCATGATGTCGCTGCCGCCCACCAATTCGCCCTTCACGTATAACTGTGGGAAAGTCGGCCAGTTCGAATAGATTTTCAGCCCTTCCCGAATCTCGGGGTCATCGAAAATATTCACATAGGCGTATTCAGCGCCGCAGTGTTCCAGGATTTGCACCGCCCGCCCCGAAAAGCCGCATTGCGGGAAGGCGGGGGAGCCTTTCATGTAGAGGATGACTGGATTGTCGGCGAGTTGTTGTTTGATGCGTTCGTTTACGTCCATACCGTTTCTCATCAGGGGGTTAAAAATTCCCGAGTGAATTTATCAGACTTAATGCCCATGGGAAAAGGCCATCGGTTTCCTGGTTCGTACTAACGCCAGGGCGACGGCACAATTCTTGGATCATGTTTTCATGAAGCCAGTTCACAGCCGGGCTGGAAGCCTTGACGGGGGTTCCCGGCCCCCCGTTAACTTCGACTCCGCTCAGCCAACGAGGGGGAATTCCTATAATTCTGGGAATGTCGTTTTCGACTCCATCTTTAAAATTTCAGCCCCGCTATTGGATAATCCCGACATCACCACTTAACCATCATTAACTAGGAAAAACGAATGCATCAAATCACCCTCATCCCCGGCGACGGCATTGGCCCTTCCATCATCGACGCCACCGTCCAGGTCATCGAAGCGACCGGCGTCAAAGTCGCCTGGGATCGTCAATTGGCCGGCATGGCGGCGGTGGAGAAACACGCCAACCCCTTGCCCGACGCCACCTTGGAATCCATCCGCCGCAACCGCCTGTGCCTGAAAGGCCCGCTCACCACGCCGGTGGGCGGTGGCTACCGCAGCGTCAACGTCACCTTGCGGCAGGCGTTCAACCTCTACGCCAACGTGCGGCCCGCCATCTCCTTCGAAGGCACCGACACCTTGTTCAAGAACGTCAACCTGGTGACGATTCGTGAAAACACCGAGGGTCTGTACGCTGGCATCGAGCATTTCGTGAAGGTTGACGAAGAAAAAATCGCCGCCGAAAGCACTGCCGTCATCACCGCCCGTGGCTCCGAGCGCATCCTCCGCTACGCTTTCGATTACGCCCGCAAGGCCCAGCGCAAGAAAGTCACCCTGGTCCACAAGGCCAATATCCTCAAATGCACCTCCGGCCTGTTTCTGGAAATTGGCCGCGAAATGGCGAAGGAATACCCAGAGATCGAATTCGACGACCGCATCGTGGACGCCTGCTGTATGCAGATGGTCATGAAGCCGGAAAGCTTCGACGTGATCGTCACCACCAATTTGTTCGGCGACATCCTGTCCGATTTGGCGGCGGGCCTCATCGGCGGGCTGGGTCTCACGGCGGGCGCCAACATCGGCACCGACGCCGCCCTGTTCGAAGCGGTTCACGGCAGCGCCCCGGACATCGCCGACAAGGGCATCGCCAATCCCACCGCCACCATCCTGGCGGGCGCCATGATGCTGGAACACATCGGCGAAATCGCCGCCGCCCGGAACATCGAGCGGGCCGTCCGCGAGGTCATCCGCGAGGGCGACATCGTCACGCCCGACTTGAAGAGGGATTCCCCCTACGGCACCCGTGATATTGGCGAAGCCATCGCGGCCAAAGTCGCCGCGCTGAGTTAATCCGACTGCCCGCGCATTTGCCCGCACGAAATTCCACCCCTATCGTGCGGGCCAAAGCGTTTTCATTCCCCTGTGCGAGTGGCAAAGCCGTGGGAGCGGGCTTCAGCCCGCGACAACCGAGCCTGATCGTGGGCTGAAGCCCACTCCCACCACTGTACGCCCATTCTCCCGTTAAAATGGCCGCATAAACCATGAGGGAGCCTCCATGAAAAAATTCATTAACCGCGTCGATGACCTGCTGGCGGAAAGCCTGTCCGGGTTCGCGGCGGCGCATTCCGATCTGGTCCGCCTGAATCTCGATCCCAATTATTTGGCCCGCGCCGAAAGGGCCAAGAACAAGGTGGCGGTGATCTCCGG
>NZ_JBTEKS010000248.1:0-6646 GCF_054333355.1 Methylomagnum sp.
CGCTATGCCGATATTTACAATCACGCCATCCCCCAGCGGGCGCTGGGTCATGTCGCCCCCATTAACGCCCTCGCCGAATGGCGCGAGAGAAAGCCAGAATTATTCGTTTCGGCGGTAGACAATCTCACGGGTCTTGACACTGAAGCTGGAACACCAGATGATCGTCCGGCCGCATCCGCCAGTCCGGCACCTTCAGGCCCGCCCCGGCATACAAGGTCCGCATGTCGAACATGGCGTCCTGGCAGATCAGGTGGTCGTCGGAAAGCCAGTACGACTCGTAGGGCGACGCGCCGAACGCGCCGGTCAGGTAGATCGCCGCGAAGTCGGCCGCCAGATCGTCCAGGAAGGCGGTGTCGGGCGCCGCCGGCAACGCCGCCACTAGGCTCCGCATCATGCCGAACGCCTTGCGGCCCGCGTCGTCGGTCGGCAGCAGCCCGAGATTTCCTGGAAAGTCGAGCGCTCTCAGTTCCGCTAGCACAGGGGGCGACAACTCCTGGTCCTGCAAAATAGCCAGGGTCGAAACGTCCTCGGCCAGCGCGGCGGTAACGTCAGAATTCAGCCTCATTCGACCTTCCCCTGGCTATGCGGCACAAAGGCAATCGAAGGGTGGGTCAGCTCCGGGTTGGCCATGTTCTTCACCTGCCCGACGGTTTTGTCGTTGGGGCCGATGGCCAGGGTCGGGTGGCTGCCGTCCCGCAGTTTGTCGATGGGTCCGATGTCCAGCACCCGCATCATGCAGGCCTGGACGCAATACGGCTTGCGGCCCGCGTCGATTTCGTCCACGCAGAGATTGCATTTCTGGATGATCCGCTCCTTCGGATTCCATTGCGGGGCGCCGTAAGGACAGGCGGCCTCGCACTTGCGGCAGCCGATGCACAGCGTCGAGTCGATGTCCACGATGCCGTCCTTCTCGCGCTTCCAGATCGCTCCGGTCGGGCAGGTCGGCAGGCAGGCCGGCTCGGCGCAATGGTTGCAGGACATGTTCACCTTGTAGGCGTACACATCCGGGAAGGTTCCGCCCTCGACATACATGACGCGCCTAAAGCGCGGCCCCGGCGGCAGGCCGTTCTTGTCCTTGCAGGCGATTTCGCAGGCGCGGCAGCCGATGCAATCGACATTGTTGTGGACGAAGCCGAACTGCTGGGCCGGCTTCACCGGCTGGTAGGTCTGCGTCTCCTTGCGCTGGAGAGCCGCCTTCACTTCGTCCATATCCAGTTTCTTGGCCATGTTCGGTCCCTCAGGTGTCGCGCCGGAAAATGAAGGAGCGCGCCGTCGCCTCGCTGTCCCAGCCGGGGCGATGTTGCAACGCGGACTTTTTCAGGTTGACCAGAATGGTGTTGTAGGCGAAAGCGCCCGCCGGGCTGGGTTCGTCCTTGGTCAGGAAATCCGGATTGCCGGCGCGGTCGACGCCCTGCTTGTCCAGGTCCATCCAGGCGCCCTCGTACACCACCACGACGCCGGGCAGGCAGCGTTCGGTGACATAAGCGGGCAGCACGATCTTGCCGCGCGGATTCCAGGCTTCGACGATGTCGCCGGTGACGATGCCCAGCCGCCGGGCGTCGGAGGCGTTGAGGGTGATTTCCTGCTGGAAGGTTTCGCGCAGCCAGGGAATGTTGTGGAAAATCGAGTGCGTCCGGTGGCGCGGATGCGGGGTAATCATGTGGAAGGGATAGTCCTTGGCCAAGGGGCTGCCCATCCACTCGAACGGCTCGATCCACTTGGGGATGGCGGGGATCGGGTAGCCCCACTGGGTCTTGGTCCAGTCCTTAACCTTGGCCAAGGTCGTGGAGAATATCTCGATCTTTCCCGACGGGGTCTCGAAGGGCTCGCCGTTTTCGATTTGCTCGCGGAAAGCCACATGGGGCCGGTCGAACACAAACTTGTAGACGCCGTGCCGCTTGAAGTCCTCCCAGGACATGGTGACACCTTGGTGCTCCTGCACTTGCTCCCACCAGGCGGCCAAGTAGGCTTCGTCCACCGCGTCCGGGTTCTGGAAGTAGCCGCGGTCGGCGCGAGGGTTGTAGCGTTTGCCGAAATCCTTGAGTTCTGGATCGAGCTTCTCCAGGCGATAGGCCAGTTCCGTGTAGATTTGGAAATCGGTCTTGGATTCGCCCAGCGGCTCGATCACCTTGGGCCGGTGGATGTAGTAATGGCCCTTGTACCAAGGGAGGGCGACATCGTGGCGCTCGAAGTGGGTGGCGATGGGCAGCAGCACGTCGGCCCACAGCCCGGAAGGCGTGATGGTCGAATCGGAACAGACCACCAGTTCCAGCTTCTTGATCGCCTCGATTTCCTTGTTGATGTTGGTGAGCTGGTTGAACCAGTCCGAGCCGTGCCAGAAGATCGCCTTGATGTTGGGAATCTTGCCGTCCAGTTCGTCGTTGCGCGGCCACAGGCCGATTTCCTCGCGCCTGACGTTCGGGTAGTTCAGCACGCAATGCGCCCAGCGGTCGGACTTGATGGAAGACCACCAGAGATTGGCGTTCTCGTCGTAAGGGTAGGCGACCGACATGGCGTGCCAGCCTTTGCCGACGCCCTCGGCGCAGCCGCCCAGCACGCCGATGTTGCCGGTCATCGCCTGCAACGCCGCCGCCATGCGGTTGTATTGCTCGCCGTAAGCGTTGCGGCCCGGCCCCCAGGAAGCCTTGAGCGCCGCCGGCTTGGTGCGGGCGTACATGTCGGCGAGCTTCCTGATGTCGGCGGCGGCAACGCCGCAAATCTTTTCGGCCCATTCCGGCGATTTCGGCGTGTTGTCGTTGGTGCCGAGGATATAGTCCCTGAAGCTTTCCTGGCCCTTGGCCCAATCCGGCATGGTGTCGGCGTCCATGCCCTGGCAGAACTTGTCGATGTAGGCTTGATCTTGCAGGTTGTTGGTGAAGATGTAATGCGCCATGCCGGCCAGCATGGCCGCGTCAGTGTTGGGGCGGATCGGAATCCACCAGGCGTCGTAGGCGGCGGCGGAGTCGGTGTATTGCGGGTCGATGACGACGAACTTGCAGCCGTCCTGCTTGGCTTTGCGCATGTAATAGAAGGTGTTGCCGCCGTGGAAGGTGTAGGCCGGATTCCAGCCCCACATGATGATCAGCTTGCTGTGGGCGAAGGCGTCGTCCTCGTTGCCGTCCTGGATGGTGCCGAAGGTGATGTTCGAGGAAAAGGTCGTGCCCTGATAGCTGGGCACCGACCAGGAATTGGTGCGGCAACCGAACATGCCGAGGAAGCGCGCCAGCAAGCCTTCGATCTGATCCGACTTGTGCAGCACGCCGTAGGACGTGCCCGCGTAGGCTTGGTCGAGGATGGCGGTCGGGCCGTGCTTCTGCTTCAACTCGACCATCTTGGCCGCGATATGGTCCAGCGCCTCGTCCCAGCTCACCCGCTTGAACTTCCCCTCGCCGCGCTCGCCGACCCGGATCATCGGGTAGAGCAGGCGTTCGGGCGAATACAGCCGCGAGCGGTAAGAGCGGCCCCGCAGGCAGGCCCGCAACTGCGGTTCGGCCATCGTGTCCTTGCCGAACGCGCCCCCGGCTTGGTAGCTGCCATCGTCGGTGGACAAGCGCACGATCACGTTGCCCTTCTTGTGCGCGACCAGCATGTGACGCGAGCCGCAGTTGTGGTCGCAGGACGTCACCACGGTGGTGAGCTGATCGTCCGTGAAGTACGGCTCATAAGCGAAGGCTTCTGCATCCTTCTGGCCCAGTGCCAGTTCCAGCAGGTTGCTGGTCGAGGCCAGCACCGTGGCGCCCGCCACGGTTTTCAGGAAGCTGCGCCGCGCCGGATTGAGAATGAGGACCGGGGAGTTGTTCATAGTTTCGGCTCGACCTTCGGGGTGCTGGAGTCGGAATGGGTGGGGCGGGATTTCGCCCACTCGGGCGTGCCTTCCGGCATTTCTGGCCAGGGATTGCGGGCATAGGGATAGGCGATGCGGTACCAGGCCCGCCCGCCGTGGCAGCCGTAACAGACATCGCCGCCGGCCTTGTCGCGCTGGCCGACCACGGCAGCCGCCTCGATGGCGGCGGCGTCGAGGTAATCGACCTTGTGCCGGTGGGTGCGGGTGGAGGCATGGCAAGGCAGGCAATCGTTGAGGAACAAGTGCCTGACCTCGGGCCAGGGACCGGTTAGCCCCATGATTTCTTCCGGTCCGCTCATCTGGCCGTGGCACTTGAGGCAAATGGTTTCCGGGTTGACCTGCTTGCGTAGCGTGAAACCGGCGTCGCTCTGCGGCGGAGCGGTGGCCGACGATCCCGGCGCTTCGTCGCGGGGATCGTGGCCCTGATGGCAGGTGTTGCATTTGAAATTCATCAGTTGTTTGGCCAGCGGCGTGACCAGATGGCGGCGGTGGAAGGTTTCCTGGTCCCCGCTGTACGTGCTGACCTGCTGATACCAAGCGAGGCTGGTGGCGGCCTCGACCCCGGCGGGGGAGGCGTCGCGCACCTTGTCATCCAGAACCTCTTTATGGCAGGCCAGACATTGCGCGTCGCTGGCCGAGGCGATGGCCGGCTTGAAATGCAAGGGGCTGTAGGTGTCGCGCAGTAAATCCCCGGTGGGTTGGCTGGGCGGGGCGGACTCGGCGGCGGGGACGCTGGCCTGGGCGGGTGGCTTCGGGCCGGTGTCATCGCCACAGGCCGCGAGCAGAACCAGCAGGCCGGCGAAAATCAGTTTGATCGGATCGTTCATGGTGTTATTGGCCCGCACGGTTTGAGTCGCGAACGCCGTGGCGCCAGTCGCGCAGGTCGTAATAGCCCGGCATTCCCGGCTGGTTAAAGGGCGTGTACCAAGCGCCTTGGCTGTCGAGAAACCCGAGGCCGACGGGGATCGGTTCGCTGAACCCGGTCAGCGACCGGGCGCGCCAATTGGCGTTTGGGACAAACTCGCGAATCACCGGTGCGCCTGCCGGTCGCTGGTTCGGTTGCAGGCCGGCCACGAATCCACTCGACTTGGTGGGCGATACAGGGCTCGCGGATTCGGCGGATTTGGCGGGAAGCGCGGTCTCCTTGCCCGGTTTTGCCGGGGTGGCGTTTTCGCCGCAGGCCGACGCCAGGGCGAGCAAGCTGGCGAGTATCAATTTGTCGAGCGGGTTCTTCATAACGCTATGGCTCACAATTTGAGTGACCGGGGTCCATGGGCCACATTGGCGCGGATCGTAACAGCCCCGCGATCCTCGACTGGTTAAAGGGCATGAGCCGCCGTCCCGGCTGTCAAAAAAACCAAGGCTTTCGGTCATTGGCTCGGTTGATTTTGGATGTCGGCGTGATAGCCGCTTTCAAATAACTGGTGCGCCTTCTGCGGCTGGGTCGCCTCCGCCAAAAAGTCGGCCACCAACAGGTTGCAAGTGGTTTTCCGATCCTGGCAGGAGGATGGTTAAAGCTGAAAAGAGGAATGGGTGGGGTGTCGACGCGGGCAAAAGGGGCCTCGCCCGCGTCAACCAGCTACTTCATTCCTACTTCGCGATGACGGGCCAGCCCCCCTTGCTCTCCATGCCGGACATGCCGGACATGCCCTTCTGGCCCGCCATGCCGGACATTCCGCCCATGCCGGACATGCCTTTCTGACCACCCATGCCGGTCTGACCTCCCGTCTGGCCGCCCATGCCACTCATGCCGGACATGCCGGACATGCCCTTCTGGCCCGCCATGCCGGACATTCCGCCCATGCCGGACATGCCCTTCTGGCCCTCCATGCCGGACATGCCGGACATGCCTCTCATTCCAGCCATGCCTTCTTGCTCGGCCGCAACAACCGCACCGGCGGCGCTTAGGGATAACAGCAGGGCAATAGCAGCGATAGATTTGTTTTTCATGTGTGTCCTTTAAAAGTTAAATATTGCGAAGAACCCGATCCAATCGGACTGGATTCAAGTTGTGACGCCAGAGAAATGGAATCACCTGAAACTCACTAAGCATATTTGGTGCCGAGTTATATGTAATTCAATAAGCCATTGAAACTAAATGACTTATTAAGCATGAGTCGGCCTGGAATCATTCAATGGCATGACAAGATGTCATGGCTTAACCATGTCTCTCGTTGTATGTCGTGGTTTTTCATAAAGTTAAGTACATGCCAAATTGGCATGGCGCCTTTCGTCAGGGCGCAATTCTTCGGTTGCTCTTCAAGTTTTTTTTCGCTTGATGGAATGGAAGAGAATGAGCGTTTGCGTCCAGGGAGTCTGCGGCCCGTCTTTCGCTACCGCGTTCTGCATGGAGAAAAGGTAGCGGCGATTACCTGCGGATGGTCATGGATCGGCGATGAAAGGGTGATTCTGCACAAACGGAGAAAAACTCTCATAGGAGGCCGAACCTGCCCGCGGCGTCCTGTGGTGGTGCTCGGGGGAGATAAGGAATCAGCCCCTGCCGAAGGGCCTCCTCCTGGATTTCCCGCGGCGCGCGCCGGGCGTCCACGATCAAGCCGCTCACCCGGATGAGCCAGGCCATGGGGGTCTCCGCCAGTCGGCCCGGCCGCGTCCACTCGGGGTCCATGAGCCCGAGCTTCAACCGGTCCATGATCGCCGTCGACTTGGCCGGGCCCGCGCCCGGACTGAGGCCGAAGTGGGCGCACAGCTCGTCCGCCCTGAGGTGCGGCGCCTGGGTTTTGTCGAACAGGAAGTTGACGCGCCCCACCGCGTGGGCGATCCCGCCCGCCCAGGCTTTCGCTC
>NZ_JBTEKS010000249.1:0-6641 GCF_054333355.1 Methylomagnum sp.
TGATGGTGTACCTGCTGGGAGTGGTGCTGGTCGCCAGCCGCCATGGCCGCTGGCCCTCGGTCCTGGCGTCCCTGCTCAGCGCCCCGGCCTTCGCCTCCTTCTTCGCCCCGCCGATTTTCTCCCTGGCGATGAAAGACCTCGAAAACAGCGTCGGACTGGGAGTGATGCTGGTGACCGCCCATATCACCAGCCAGCTACTGGAACGGCTGCGCACCCAGGCGGCCCTCGCCGCGAAGCGGGAGCGCCAGGCCCATGCGCTGTATCGGCTCAGCGAGGCCCTCTCCAGCACGCGTTCGGATATTGAGGTGGCGGCCGTGTGCGTCCGCCACCTCTATTCCGAATTGGGCGCCCGCTCGGTCTTGCTATGGACGGATGCAAACGGACGGCTGGTCCGCCCCAGGGGACCGCCGTTAGCGGAATCTCTCCGAGGCGTTGATTTCGGCCACGCGCAGCTTGTTCACGAGCGGCACCCGGTCGTGTACCGGCCAAGACAGACTGGTGTCGGGTGGTTTCCTCTGGCGAGTTCCGAAGGTCCGCTGGGCCTGCTGGGGATAGAGGAGCCCCCTCCAGGGTCCATGACCGATCCGGAGGAAAGGACGTTTCTGAATATGCTGCTGAATCAAGTCGCGCAGTCCTTGGCGCGCCTGCGTCTGGCGGAACAGGCCAGGGCGTCCAGCATTCAGGCGGAAACGGAAACCTTCCGAAACTCCCTCCTCAGCGCGATTTCTCACGACCTCAAGACTCCGCTGACCCGCATCGTCGGCACCGCCAGCACCCTCGTCGAGCGGGACGACGCCCTGGCCGGACCCGAGCGGCGGGAGTTCACGAGGGCCATTCAGGAGGAGGCCCAGCACATGGCGGAGTTGATGACCAAGATTCTGGACATGGCCCGGATTACTTCCGGGAAGATCAACTTGCAATGGGAATGGAGCGCCATCGAGGAAATCGTCGGCGCGGCCCTGAACCGTCTGGACCCCCTGCTTCTGGGGCGTCCCGTCCGCATCGACCTGCCGGAGCATCTGCCCTTGGTGCGGATCGACGCCGTGCTGATCCAGCAGGTCTTGATGAACCTCATCGAGAACGCTGTAAAGTAGAGCCCGGCGGGTGGCCCCATCGACATCTCGGCGGAATGGACGCCGGCCACCCTGCGGCTGGCCGTGGCGGATCGTGGCCCCGGCATTCCCGAAGCCGTCAAGGACCGGCTGTTCGAGAAGTTCTACCGGGCGGCGCCGGAAAGCGCCGAGAGCGGGGTGGGGTTGGGCCTAGCGCTGTGCCGGGCCATCGTCGAGGCCCATGGCGGCGAGATCGAGGCCCGCAACCGGCCCGGCGGCGGCGCGGAATTCGGCCTGACGCTGCCGCTCCACGACTCGCCGCCGGTGTTGGATTGGCAGGAAACCACGGGAGCGGACGCATGACTAAGGGCCGGGGACTGATCCTACTGATCGAGGACGATCCACAGACCCGCCGGTTCCTGAGGACCAGCCTGGGCGGACGGGGCTGGGACATCACCGAGGCGGAGGCCGGAAGACCCGGACTGGCGGCGGCTAGGACTGAGCGGCCCGACCTCGTCATCGTCGATTTGGGGCTGCCCGACCTGGACGGGTTCGCTGTGGTCCGGGGTCTCCGGCAGATGACGGAAGTCCCCATCCTGATCCTGTCCGCCCGCGACCAGGAGCAAGACAAAATCAAAGCCCTCGATGCCGGGGCCGACGACTACCTGACCAAGCCCTTCGGGACGGGGGAGTTGGATGCCCGCATCCGGGCCCTGTTGCGCCGCGCCCGTCAGGAGGCCGACCGCCACGAGGGCTTCGAGGGGGGCGACCTGCGGGTGGACCTGACCCTGCGCAAGGTGTTCAAGGCCGGGGAGGAGGTCTGCCTCACGCCCATCGAGTACCGGCTGCTGGCGATCCTGGTCCGCCACGCCGGGCTGGTGGTGACCCAGCGCCAGTTATTGAACGAGGTGTGGGGGCCGGACCATCTCCGGGACAGCCATTACCTGCGGATTTACATGGGGCAGTTGCGCCACAAGCTGGAATCCGATCCGGCCCGCCCGCGTTTCCTCCTGACCGAGGTGGGCGTGGGCTACCGGCTGGCGCAGGATGACATGTAGCGCGTCCGCCCAGCGTGTAAGGTAGATGCGCGGCGCTTGTTCTCCCGGCACGAATTGAATGAAAGCCCCCTTAGGCAACGAATTGTTGACGCCGCTCTTGTTCCTGATTAGGAAATAAATGCGGTATACGACCGAGATTGTGTGATTGTGAGAGACCCTCGTGAATAGACATAGACTTCCCTGGCTGGCCCTGCTGGTCCTGGGGCTCCCGGCCCCGGCCCTAGCCGAACCCATCGCGCCCGACCTGACCCGGCATTGGGCCGGGTATGCGTCCCTAATCATCATCCTCGTCGCCTACATCTCCGCGATGCTGGAAGACGTCACGATGCTGCGGAAATCCAAGTCCATGGTCCTGGGCGGAACCCTGGTCTGGTTCTTGATCCTGCTGGCCTATAAGCAGTATGGCGATGTCCGGCCCGCCGTCGAGGCGTTCAAGTCCAACCTCCAGGCGTACATCGAGCTGCTGCTGTTCATCATGGCGTCGATGACCTACCTGAACGCCATGGAGGACATGCGGGTGTTCGTGGCCTTGCGGAACTGGCTGGTGGGGGCGAAGTTCGGCTATCGGAAGCTGTTCTGGATCACAGGTCTCTTGGTGTTCTTCCTCTCCACCGTCATCAACGGCCTGACCGCCGGACTCCTGATGGGGGCCGTGGCGATGGCCGTCGGCAAGGGCAACCCGCGCTTCGTGTCGCTGGCCTGCATCAACATCGTGGTCGCCACCAACGCGGGCGGCTCGCTGAGTCCCCTGGGCGGCATTTCCACCCTGTTCGTCTGGCAGAAGGGGCTGGTCGAGTTCACCCAGTTCTTCACGCTGTTCGTCCCCTGCTTCGTCAACTTCTTCGTGCCGGCCCTGGTCATGCACTTCGGCGTGCCCAAGGTCTGCCCGGTGCTGGAGACCCGGCCCGTCCAACTGCAACGGGGCGCGGCGGGCGTCATCGCGCTGTTCGCCATCACCATATTCCTGGCCGTGGCCTTCGACATGTTCCTCAAGCTGCCAGCGGCGGCGGGCATGATGGCGGGTTTGAGCTTCCTGCAGATCTACAGCTTCTGCCTGCAACGCTCGGAACCCGGCCCGGCGGAAATCCTGGCCTCGGAGGACGAACCCGACCCGCACCGGGACATCCTCGACGAGCCCTATTCCTACGACATCTTCAAGAAGGTCGGGCGGCTGGAGTGGGACACCCTGCTGTTCTTCTACGGGGCGATGATGGGCATCGGCGCCCTCGGCTTCATCGGCTATCTCGACGCCGTTTCCCAATGGCTTTACGGGCAGCACGAGGCCACCCATGCCAACATCCTGATCGGCCTGTCCTCCGCCCTGGTGGACAACGGCACCCTGATGTTCGCCGTGCTGAGCATGAAGCCGGACATTTCCCAGGGCCAATGGCTGCTGCTGACCCTCACCCTGGGGGTGGGCGGCAGCCTCACGGCCATCGGGTCCGCCCCGGCCATTGGCCTGTTGGGGATCACCAAGGGCCAGTATTCATTCATGGGCCATCTGAAATGGGCGCCGGTGATCCTGCTGGGCTATTTCGCCGCCATCGGGGTCCATTTCCTGGTCAACGCCCGGTATTTCTGAGGGGGTCAAACATGAATAACGTCGAATCAATCTCCCTCAACGGGCGTTCGTTGGTTCAATCCAAGCACCGTATTTCGGCTTTCGTCCTGCCCTGGCTGGCTGGCCTAATCTGGCCCGCCACGGGTTTTGCTGAGGAAGCCTTGGCCTCCGCCTCCATCGACCTGACGGCCCACTGGGTCGGCTTCGCCGCCCTCGCCATTTTCGCCCTGGCCTACATCCTCGCGACAATGGAGGACCGGCTCCGGCTCCGCAAATCGAAACCCATGGTCTTCGCCGGGAGCCTGATCTGGGTGCTGATCGCCGCCGTCTATGTGTCCGGCGGGCTGGGCGATGAATCGGGCCGCGCCTTCCGCAGCATCCTGGAGGGCTATGCCGAATTGTTCCTGTACATCCTGGTATCCATGACCTACCTGAACGCCATGGAGCAGCGTGGGGTGTTCGAAAACCTCCGCGTCTGGCTGCTGAGCAAGGGCTATGGCTACCGGAAGCTGTTCTGGATCACAGGGCTACAGGCGTTCTTCCTGTCCTCGGTCTGCTCGAACCTCACCACGGCCCTGCTCATGGGCTCGGTCATCATGGCAATGGGCGCGAAAAGCCCCCGCTTCATCGCCATCGCCTGCGTCAACATCGTGGTCGCCACCAACGCGGGCGGCTCGTTCAGCCCGTTCGGCGACATCACCACCCTGCTGGTGTGGCAGAAGGGCGTGGTGCCATTCACCCACTTCTTCTCGCTGCTGCTGCCGTCCATCGTCAACTTCGTGGTGCCCGCCGCCATCATGCAGTTCTGGGTGCCCAGGGAAGCCCCGGAATCGGCGGGCAAGCTGCAACCCATGCGGCATGGGGCCAAGGGCATCATCGCCCTGTTCATCCTGACCATCGCCACGGCGGCCTATTTCGAGAACTCCCTGAAGCTGCCGCCCGCCGCCGGGATGATGGCGGGCCTGGTGTACCTGAGCTTCTACTTCTTCTACCTCTACAAGGTCCGGGTGAAAGGGGGACACATCCAGGAGTCCCGTCGTGGTGGCGAGGACACGCGGAGCCCCGTGGAGACCAAGCAGCACTTCGACGTGTTCCACAGCGTGTCGCGGCTGGAGTGGGACACCCTGCTGTACTTCTACGGGGTGATGACCTGCGTCCATGGGCTGAGCTTCATCGGCTACCTGACGCTCGCCTCGGACATCCTCTACGCCGACCTGGACCCGACGCTGGCAAATATCATGGTCGGCCTGCTCTCGGCCTTCATCGACAACGGCACCATGATGTTCGCGGTGCTGACCATGTCGCCGCCCATCCCGGAGGCCCAGTGGCTGCTGGCCACCCTCACCATCGGCGTCGGCGGCAGCATGCTGGCGATTGGCTCGGCGGCGGGGATCGGACTCATGGGGCAAAGCCAGGGCGCCTACTCCTTCCTCTCCCATCTCAAATGGACGCCGGTTATCGCGCTCGGCTACGCGGGTAGCATCCTCACGCATTTGCTCCTCAATACAGATTTCTTTTGACGGGATGGACACCATGACCGTTTCTGGGCCGGGCTGATGCTGCCGGGGTATCACTGTCCGAAATGCGGCGCCCCGCTGCTGGGCAATGGCCGGTTGGGCCAGCCGGTCACCTGCGCCTGCGGCCAGCAGATACCCAGGGGCCTCGCCGACAAGGCGCGGCGCTATTGGATATTCCAGGCCGCGCTGCCCTATGGGGCGGCGACGTTCTTCATCGCGCTGGCCCTGTGGCATGCCCGGCTTCCCGCCGATCCCTGGGCGCGGTTCCTGAGCCCCGTCCTGATCGCGCCCTCGGTGGCCTCCATCGTGCTGGCTTATCGGAGATTGATGGAAAAGAAGCGGGATTCGGACGACGACGCCCTCCTGCTCCGCTACTTCGCGTTGGGCATGGCGCTGGCGGGCGTTTGCCTGCTGGCCGCCCTGGTGGCCGGACGGTTTTGAACCGGGGCGGACCGGCCCCGATACCGGGTGCCCGCCCCTACTTCCTGATTTGATCCCCTTCTGATACTTGGAGTCTTCGAGAACAGATACCGGCAGGGCAGGCCGTCCATCCAGCGGGAACGGTCGGGTGGCTTGCGCGAGGGGCGGGTTCCGGGTCGAGGGGTAGGCAGCGCCAGCGCCCCGATCAGCGGCCAGCCCATGGCGAGGGCGCGGCGGAGCCATCGCCAGGCACAGCCGCCGCAGCGCCCCGGCGTCCCGCAATTTCGACGACTCCCACTGGAAGCCGCCGGACTTGTGGTCCAGGAAGCCCGCCTCGATGGCGAAGCGCAGGCCGTAGTCGCGCAGGGTGTCCGGCCCCGCCGCCTCGTCGGTGACGATGATCCAGGGTTCCCTGGCGCCCTTCCCGCAGCCCACCGCCAGCTCCACCGGCACCCGCGCCGCGTCCACACCCCGGCGTGGAAGCGCAGTTCCCCCGCCGACAGGCGCAGGGCGAGCCGCCGCCCGCCCCGCGCCGCCAGCCAGCGCCGGACCAGAAGGCGCGGTTCAATCCTCTATCTTCTATGTTCTATCTTTTCGGTTTACAGCACTCCTGCAAATTCTTTTTTTGTGACATGCAGCACAGAAAAAAATCGTCTATTATTTATAGAACTTTTTAAATCCGTTTTCAGTGACGTAAGGTAAGCGGAGCGCATCCACCCAACCAAGGCGGCGGATGCGTTCCGCTTATCCGCCCTACCCTGACTTACGGTTTTTATGGGCTGCGGCTAACCATCTGTTTCAAAACGCCATTTTCCTTTATGCCAACAGAGCCTTACGTCAATAGAACCTAACACCGTGCGAGTCGCAACCATGAAAAGCAAGCAAGAACAAAAATTTTTCCCCACCCATCGCATTCGGGATCACGAGATTTGCCGCTCCCGTTTTGTGATTTTTGGATTTGTGGCGCCTGGTGGAGATAGGGACTGTTTGCGACGCCTGCCCGGATGGGCCTTGCTGTTACTGTTCTCAATGT
>NZ_JBTEKS010000250.1:0-6623 GCF_054333355.1 Methylomagnum sp.
TTGCCCTCTCAACAATTGCGGCAGCTTGAAAAACGGCGCTGATTACCGCCTGGAAATCACGGAAATCACTGGCGGCGCACCACACGCTTCCGCCAAGGTCGCCAGTCCCTCTGTCCGGGCGGGTTCATTGGTTCTGTTGGATGGCAGCGGCAGCTTCGATCCCGATGGCGATGCCCTGACCTATATCTGGACCCAGACCGCCGGACCTGCCGTCACGCTTAAAGACGCCACCACCCAGTCCGCCAGTTTCACTGCGCCTGACGCTGCCGTCGGGCAGACGCTGGGCTTTTCGCTTACGGTCAAGTCCAACGACGGCCAGCAAAGCACGGCCAGCCTCTCGGTCGCCATCACCAGCGACAACACCCCCCCGGTCGTGAAAGTCCCGAGCCAATCGGTGCTGGAAGGTGCCGAGGTCACGCTCAGTTCTACCGTGACCGATCCTGACGGCGACAAGCCCGCCAGCTATCTATGGAAACAAACCAGCGGCCCGACCGTGGTGTTGACCCAGGATGACGGCCCGACCCTGAGCCTCATGACGCCCAGCGCGGGTACGAGCGGCACCACCGAGTTGGGATTCAGCCTCACCGTTGCCGACGATTACAGCATCAACCCCAAATCGGCCACCGCCAACACCACCGTGACGGTGAGCAGCGACCCCACCAAGCTGCGCTGCTCCGCCGCCACGGCCAGCAAATTCAGCCTGACGCCGAATAAAGCCATGGTGCCCGTGGCCATTCAGGGCGTCACCGGGCCGAATCCGAAGTTCAGCCTCATCATCACCGGCGTGAAATCTGACGAGCCTGTGAAGAACAAGGCGGGCAAGGACACCACCGCGCCCGACGCCAAAATCCAGAAGAGCAAGGCCACCAAAACAAAGCCCCGCACCGACAGCGTGTTGCTGCGGGCGGAGCGCCAGTCCACGGGTGATGGGCGGGTGTATGCGGTCAGCTTCACCGCCGACGATGGCGCTCAGCCTTGCGACGGCGTGGTGAAAGTGGAAGTGCCTCTGACGCCCGGTCAGGTGGCGGTGGATGGGGGGGAGAACTTCGATGCGACCAAGTTGAAATGATTGCTTAGTATGTAGCGATGGGTATCCGCATTCGATACGGGACTCGTTTAGAACCCATTTCTTAATTAGATACTTTTGTATCGGATGCGAGTATACGCCGCTATGCTGTTTCTACGTGCTTAAGTAAGGTATTGGTTTGCATTCAATGCGTATGGGAGGATAAATGTACAAACTTATTTATGTGATTTTTTCTACTTTGCTGCTTTCTGAAAGCGCGATGGCAGCTTATGACCAATATACCATCACCGACTTAGGAAGTCTTTCTAGCAATAGCAGCGATGATTTTAGTTATGCCTTTGACATAAATGATCGTGGAGATATTGTCGGATTTAGTCGATCTAACGGTCTAGACTATGGATTCACTTGGACACACTCTGATGGCATGTGGAGTACTGTACCTGGCCGAGTAACCGGTATCAATAATAGTAGATATATTGCTGGCTGGAATCCTAAAGGAATATTTTATGTTGGCGATATTGGATTATCCACAAGCTTCCACCCATTAGGCAAATCAAAACTTCCAAATTTTTATGGTCCCATGATAAAAATAAATGACTGGGGGCAGGGCGTTATGGTTGCAAATGACGGGGTTTATTTTTTTAATGGTGCCAATTCCCCAGGCTTCTTCGGATCAGTGGTTTCCCTAAAAAAAATAGGAGATTGGGACTTTTGCTACCCAAGCACAATACCTGGCATAAATAATAGAGGAGATGCCGTATTTAATGGGTATGCTTATAGGGACTATGACAGCAAAGGCAACATTATTTTGGGAACAAGGGTTTACCACGGAACTACTGATACGAAATCTGTAGCACCAAGCAGTTCAAAAACAGGATATTTTCTTGCAATCAACGACAACGGTATTATGGTGGGAACCAATGGATATGGTTATTTCATTGCTCCAGCAACAGAGATGCAGGATGGTTTATTTGTTAATGGGGTGGCTTTTAACATAAGCAAACCGCCCACAACCTCCCCAGATCTTTTAGATGTAAACAATTCTGGATATGCTGTGGGAGGCATTGGTTATCCCAGCACCCAATTCCAAAACAACACGGTATGCTCGCCGACACAAGTTAATTATCTTAGAGCGTTTATAACCTCCGCAGAAGAACCAAGCTTCGCTTATCTAGATACCTTAGTTCCAGCTTTGCAATGGAAATGCTTAGGCCCGGCAACAGCAATTAATAATGCTGGTCAGATTGTCGGGGTCGGCATTAACCCGCAAGGAAAAACTCATGCCTTTTTGCTAACGCCAATCCGCAATTGGTAGGGGGACAGCACATGCCTAATCGCAAGCTCCGTAAAGCCATAGCCATGGCCCTGGGAACCGCCCTGATCGGGAACTGCCTCGAAGCTCGGGCGGTATTAAATGCCAGCAAGAATCTTGGCGTTTATACAGGTGCCACGATCACTTTGGACCATGGGGCACCGTATAAGGCTTTCACTGATTATGCCGCCAAGAACATGGGCTGGATGCACACAGCCGAGTTTTTGCCCTTGACCGTGGGTGTACCGGGTTCCGGCCAGACCTACGACGTCAAACTCACCATGACCGGACGAGGCACGCTGGGAACGGCGATTACGGACGCCATAGATAACCCGGCGTTTGCCGTATGGGCATTGGGCACCAACACGTTTGCTAACGGCGGCGGTAACCAACACGCCTGGAACCCAGCCCGCGGACCGAATGACAGTACCGATGCTATTAACACTGCCGGAAACCCGGATACGCTTATCGCCAATGACCGTTTGTTGGACGCTGGCGTGTTGAACGGGCGGCAGGGCTGGATCGGTTACGTCAACGCTGGACCTGAATATATCCTGAGGAACGAGACCGATCCGTTTAACGGCTCGAATTACACAACCTCCGGTATACCAGTGTTGGATTCGATCTCCCACGGTGCCGTGAACACCACCAGTTTGGTTTGGCTCACCAATCCAAGCCAATCCAATACCGGCTATACGGCCAATTATTCCAAGTCCGGCAGCGTCATGGTCGGTGCGACACCGGACACCGCCACCATGACCTTGTATGGACTCAAAGCCGGAAATTATTTGATAGCCACTGGCGGCAGTTGCCCCAGTCCAACCCCCGATGCGGCTTGCGGGCGGGGCGCACAATATACCTTTACAGTATCGCCCGCTCCGCCTCTCAACACCCCCCCCACCGCCCACGCCGGTCCCGATCAAACCCTCAACGAAGGCACCACCGTCACCCTCGACGGCTCCGCCAGCAGCGATCCCGACTCGGGGCAGACGGCCACCCTGCAATACCAGTGGACCGCCCCGGCGGGTATCACCCTCAGCAGCGCCACCGCCCAAAAGCCGACCTTCACGGCGCCCAGCCCAAGCTCGGACACCAAGTACACCTTCTCGCTAGTGGTGAAGGATTCCACCGGGGCTGCCAGCGCCGCCGACGCGGTGGACATCACCGTCAAGAAATTCGTGCCCAACAACAGCCCGCCCACCGGCACGGTGCCGATCTCCGGCACGTCCCAGCCGGGCCAGACCCTCACGGCGTCCAACACCCTGGCGGACGCCGACGGACCCGCCACCCTGAGCGTCAGCTACCAATGGAACGCCAACGGCGTGGTCATCTCGGGTGCCACCAACACCACCTATGTGCCCACGGCCAACGATGTGGGCAAGGCCATCACGGTCACGGCGCGTTATACGGACAGCAAAGGGAATAACGAAAGCGCCCTGTCGAACGCCGTCACGATTTCCGCGCCGGGCAACACGGTTCCCAGCTTCACCGGCGGCACCGCCAGCCTGACGGTGGACAAGGACGGCGCGGCCCTGGACCTCAAGCCCAACCTCCACGTCAGCGACCCCGACGCCAGCCAAACCCTGACCTGGACCCAGACCGCCGCCCCGGCCCACGGCGCCCGGCCCACGGCGCCCTGACCCTCAGCGGCGCCACGGCGACCTCCGGCGGCACCGACATCACCCCTGGCGGCACCCTCACCTACAAGCCGACCACCGGCTATGCCGGCTCCGACAGCTTCACCATCCAAGTCGCCGACAGCCAAGGCGGCACCGCCAGCCGCGCCTTCACCGTGACGGTGGGCAGCACCGCCACCAACGAGCCGCCCGTCGCCGATGCCGGTTCCGACCGCAGCGCCGCCGAGAACGCCCTTGTCACCCTCGACGGCAGCGCCAGCCGCGACCCCGAAGGCACCGCGCTCAAATATCAGTGGACCCAGATCGGCGGACCCACCGTCGTCCTGACCGGGGGCGCCACGGCCAAGCCCAGCTTCACCGCGCCCAAAGTCAACGCCGACACCTATCTGGGCTTCAACCTGGTGGTCACGGACTCCGGCGCCAGCCCCCGGACCAGCGACGCCGACACCGTCCGCGTCCTGGCGCGGCACACGCCGACCACCACACCCATCGCCCAAGCCGCCATCACCGTGGTGGGGGGCAGCACCGTTCTCCTGGACGGCTCCGCCAGCGTGGCGGGACGGAACATCGCCAGCTATGTCTGGAGCCAGAAGCTCATCGGCACCGAACCCAGGGTGGTCCTGGCGGTCGACCCCAACAACCCCGCCCGCGCCAGCTTCAAAGCGCCGCAGGCGGACGCCCTGCTGACCTTTCAATTGGTGGCCACCGACCGCTCGGGACAGGCCAGCGCGCCCTCCATCCACACCGTGAGCATCGCCAGGAACCGGCCCCCGGAAGCCCATGCCACCGATGCCCTCAGCATCCGCGCCGGCTCGGTCCTGCCCCTGGACGGCAGCGGCAGCTTCGACCCGGATGGCGATCCGCTGACCTACGCCTGGAGGCAGATCGGCGGGTCGAGCGTGGTCCTGTCCAGCGCCACCGCGCCCAAGCCCACCTTCACCGCGCCCCTCGGCGCGGCGGGCCAGACCCTCGGCTTCGCGCTCAAGGTCTCCGACGACAAATCCGCCAGCGCCACCACGACGGTCTCGGTGCGGGTCACCGACGACAACAACCCGCCCACGGCGAAGATCGCCGCCCAGCCCGTCACCGAAGGCGCGGAGGTCACCCTGAACGCCACGGTCAGCGACCCGGACGGGGACGCCGTCACCTACCTATGGCAGCAGACCGGCGGGACGCCCGTGGTATTGGCGCAAACCGGCCAGCCCAGCCTGAGCTTCACCGCCCCCTGGATAAGCGTCGGCTCGGAGGAACTGTCGTTCAGCCTGACCGCCACCGATGGCTTCGACCCCAACCCGAAATCGGCGCAGGATCGGGCCACGGTGCGGATCAATCACGACCCCAACCGGCTCGACTGCGCCCCCGCCGCCGCCAGCCCGGCCAAGCTATGGCCCGCCAACCGGGGCATGGTGGCCGTGACGATAGGCGGCGTGGCCGGTCCCAACCCCTACCGCCTCACCGTCACCGGCATCAATTCCGACGAGCCGGTACGGAACAAGGCGCTCGGGGACACCACCAGCCCTGACGCCAAGCGGCTGCGGGGGAAGATCACGGCGGAGCGGCCCCTGCCCGCCGACAGCGTGCTGCTGCGGGCGGAGCGACAGGTCAAGCGGCGGGCGGGAAGCCTTGCGGGCAATGGCCGGGTGTACACGGTCAACTTCACCGCCGACGATGGCGCCCAATCCTGCGAGGGTTCCGTGAAGGTGGAAGTGCCCAGCGCTCCCGGCGAAAAAGCCGTGGAGGACGGCCAACGGCATAACGCGGTCGCGAGAAAGATCACCCAATAACCCAATAGCCTAACAACCAAAGGCGCTACGCCATGAAGAATCAAACTTTTCGTCTCGCCATGCCAACCGCCTTGCTTGTCACGGGGATCATGACCGGCGTGCCCAGTTTAGCGGGGGCGTTCACCGGAACCTTCAGCCGGGATGACGCCGTGCAATTGTTCAGCTTCACCGCCGATGGCGCCACGCCAATCACGATCAGCACCGATTCCTACGCAACGGGCGGGTTCGATCCCTTGCTGACCCTGTTCGACGCCTGGGGCAACTTGGTCGGGTCAGTGCAGCCCAAGGGCTATCTGAACGATGATGCGAATTCCGATGCCGCTTGCGTCACCACCCCGGACCCGAACACCGGGAAGCTGTGTCTGGACGCCCACTACCAGGGCGTGTTGCCTGCGGGCAAATATTGGCTGGCCCTCACCCAGTCCAACAACCTGGCCAACACCAACAAGATCACCGCCAATACCGACGCCGTGGCGGACTTCATCTGGAGCGGGCAAGCCAACCAGAGCGGGACGCAATTCCTATGCGCCAACAACCTGTTCTGTGACCACGCCGGCAACAACCGCACCGGGGCTTGGTCGCTGAGCATCGCGGGCGCCGCCTCGCCGCAAACGGAAGGCCAATTTGTGGCGGCCACCAATCAGGCACCTGTGTTCGTCGGCGGCACCACCAACCTGACCGTGGCAAAAAATGGTTCGGCGCTGGACTTGAAGCCCAACCTGCATGTGAGCGACACCGACCTGGGACAGACCGAAATCTTCTCGGTGGCGGTCGCTCCTTTGCACAGTAGCCTTAACCTCTCATCGGATGCGACGATGGCCTCGGGTGGGACTGACCTTACCCCCGGCGGAACACTCACCTAT
>NZ_JBTEKS010000251.1:0-6525 GCF_054333355.1 Methylomagnum sp.
AAGCGTGTGGCTCGCGTAAGCATTCGCATCGGGGGCGTCGGAAAGATGGAGGGCGTCGTGGTTCATGCTTGCGGGGAAAACGCGCAATTGTAGTCAAGGGAGGTGCGGAAAGACGGGTTGAACCACAACCCCGGCAATTCCGACGCCTCGGCCATGCCCTGTCGGTCCAGCCGGTAGCCCCGGCAGGCCCGTTCCCATACGACCGGGACGCGCAAGCGGTCGCGCATGTACTCGATGTCACGCTTGAAGGTGGCGATGGAAATGCCCAGCTCGGCGAGGAAGTCCCGCACCGGCACCGTGGCCCGCTCGCGCAGCATTTGCTCGATACGGTAGAAGCGTTCGGTTCGGTCCATGGATTTGTCCGATTTGGTCCCCTCGCCTATCGGGAGAGGGCTAGGGTGAAGGGAGGTCGAATGGGGCTTCCTTTTCAACAAGGAAAAATCCTGTTTTCACCCCCTCACCCCGACCCTCTCCCGATGGGAGAGGGAGAAAATTACACGGCGTGATGGCCCTGTAAGCCTTACTTGCCGACCTTGACCAGATCCACCTCGAAAACCAGCGTGGAATTGGGCGGAATGACCCGGCCCGCGCCCCGCTCGCCGTAAGCCAATTCCGGCGGGATGACGAACTTGTATTTGGCGCCTTCCTTCATGAGTTGCAGCCCCTCGGTCCAGCCGGGGATCACGCCGTTAAGCGGGAAGCTGATGCCCTGGCCGCTGTCAAATTCGCCGCCCGAAATGAAGCTGCCGCGATAATTGACGGTCACGGTGTCGGTGGCCTTGGGCGAGGCGCCGGTGCCTTCTTTCAGCACTTCGTATTCCAGGCCGCTGGGGGTTGTGGTTACGCCGGGTTTTTTCATGTTTTCACTCAAGAATTTAGTGCCTTCCTGTTGATTGCGATCAGCATCCACGGATGAGGAAGGCTTACAGCCGTAAATGCCGGAGCCGATGACCAGCGCGGCGAGCGTGGCCCGGAAAAGATTGGAATGGTTGCTCATTGGTCGTTTTAGCTCTCTGGATGGGATTGAAGTTTTTATTTAGCCATACCTCGTTCGGCAGTCCGGTAGGGTGGGTTAGGCGCACGGCATCATTTCAGGAAATATCAAACTCAACGTAATGAGCGCCTAACCCATCCTACGAAACAGCGAAACGACAAAACACCTACTTGTTCCACCAAACCGCGCCCAGCCGGAACAGGTAAAAGCCGAGTTCCAGCACCAGAAAGGCAATGAGGATGTCCAGCAGCTTGCGCCAGTTTAAAGGCTCGGCGCGGTCGGGCTTTGGCATTGGGTGTGGTCCGTGATAAATGGCGGGGCATTATACCGGCCTTGGATAATTCGGCGGGGCATCGACCACGGATCAGGGATGTTATCCATTCTCACCGCCCGGCGTTGATTCACCTTATCGCCCTTGCCCCGGCACCACCCATATCGAATACCTCCCCATCCAGCCGAATCGAAGGCAAACCCGACCCTTCGGGAAACGTGACCATCAACCGCCGCTGCGGTCCCTCGATTTGGCAGCCGGACGGACCCACCAACTTGCTGATTCTAAAATTCGGCTCGGGCCGACCGACGATCCGGGGCTTGAGAATCATCAGGAAATCATCCTGCGGCGCGGGCCGACGGGGCTTGATTTCGACCCGCCAGCGGCCCGGCTCGGACCCTGGCCGCTGCCCCGCCAAGTTCCAGACCTCGCCGCCCCCGTCGTAATTGCGCCCGCCCACCAGAAACTCGGCCCCCGGCCCGCCCACGATATCGATGAAGGCGTCATCCGGCCACAACACATGGACATCCAAGACGCCGCCCGACTTGCCGGGACCGGGTTCCGCCGGGGTTTGCACGCGGAATCCGAACTCGGTGCGAACCGGCGGCTCCAGGCTGTGCAGCAAGGAACGCTTAACAAAATTAGGGTCGGTGGCGCGGACCCGATCATGCACCACCACCGCATCGTTCACCCGGTCATAGATGAAGGTGCGAATCAAACGCTCGACCCGCCGGGTGCGGGCGAAAAAGCTGCCCCGCCGGGAATCAAGATTGTTGTAGGCCGGAGTCACATCGGCCACGGCCACCACGAGGTCTTTCCGGGCGGCGTAGGCCAGCAACGCGCCGGTATGGTAAAGCGCCCGCTTGCGCTCCCACTCCGCCCGGTCCATGGGCGCCGGCTCCTGCCCCCAACCGGACCCCACCCGCCGCTGCCCGCCATCGTTGGCGATGATCCGGGGCTGACCGGCGGTCGGCATGGGCGCCGTGTCGTAGGGGTCGGTCACGGTGATGGCGTTATGGGCGATGGTCTGATAGGTATAATTCATGTGGTGGTCGGACCCATACCGGGGACCGTACAAGCCGCTATCAATCGCCAGGGCACCGCCCTTGTAGATGGTGAACGATCCCTGATCGAGATGGCTGTGGGACCAGAAATTATCCCCGGCCTTGAACGTCACCAGCGTGGCGTCCGCGTCCCAGCCGCTCCGCGCCACCACCAGGCCAACGCCATCGAACAGCCGCTCCAAGGGCAGGCGCGTCACCGCCGCCGGGTCGCACAGGTCGGGCCGGGTCAGCGGTCCCCAGGGCCAGGCCGATGGCTCATTGGGCGGGGGACAGCCGCCCAGGGAATAAGCCGCCGGATGCTGGTACTCGATGGCGAGGGGAATCCGGTCGGGCGCGCCCCGCTGAAAAAAGCCGCCATCCCCCAGGCGGAGATAGGTGCCATCCGGGCGGGTGCGATATATCAGGAAGTCAAGAAAGCCGCGCAGCCCCGGCTCGGTGGCAAACAGATTCTCGCCGGTCGCCGCCCGCCACAGCGCCGGTAGTTGATAAGCCGCCTGCCCAATGCCGATGCCGACATACTCGCCGCCCTCGTGCCAGCCACCGTTCTTCCCCATGATGTGCCGCCACACCGGCAGCACCCGGTTCTTCCAATAATCATGGGCGAAGCCCATCACCGTCTCGGCTTTCGGGCTGTCCCCGTACACCGCGATGGCGCAGGCCATGAGCGCCTGCAAAGGGCTGTTGTAGAGGAACACGTTGTAGGGGGACAGCCGCTCCTCGCGGATGAAGTCGATCTCATAGCGGCAGCCTGCCAGGGTCTTGTCCAGCAGCATGGCCCGTTGCTCGGGCGTCCAACGCTCGTACAGCCAATCGTAAGCCTGGGCCAAGGGCTTGACCTGCTCATCGCCGCGCTCGGTGAATTGCAGCGCCATCAAGCGGCGGAACAGCAGCGCCCTATCGAAGGGTTCAGCGCGGATATACGCGGCGAAAATGGCCGCGTCGAAAGCCCCGGCCCCGCGCTGGGCTTGGCCCACCCGCCGCATAATAAAACCGGGATTGTCGGCGCGTAGCTTCGCCAACTCCGCCTCGGACGGCGCGGGCAAACGGGGATGGGCATGGCGGAATCCGGGCAAATGCGCCGCTGGCAACTCCCAGGGTTCGGGCGGTCTCGGATAGAAGCGCTCGTTGGCGACGGTCTCAATGGCGCTGGACGGAATCGTCAGCAGGAACGACAACAGCCACACGCCCACGCCCGCCGTCAGCGCCGCGCCGACCCAACTGGCCGGGCCGATTCTCGCGGGCGTCACAGATTGGCCCGGCACCCGCGCGCCGGACTCATCCGGCAGCATTGACTGGCACAGCGTCCAGGCCAGCCAATAGCCAGCCATCGCGCCCACGGGTCCGATCAACAGATTGGTGGGATCGGGGTGGGCCTTGGGCAAATAGAGCTTGATCCCTTCCACCACGCAAACCGCCAGAACGGTTAGGCCACCGCTCAGCAGGTAGCCCCACTGCCGCCGACGCCCAACCAAGGCCACGAACACCATGGCGCCGATGGGCGCGTACAGCGCGAGGTTATGGGTCAGGCTCTCCACCGCGTGGGCCTCGGTGGTGAAATAGTGGTAATAGAATGGCAGGAAATGCAGCGCCATCAAGCGCTCGGTCGCCGCCATGTCGGACAGCCACGCCCCCTTCCCCATCAGCGTCAACCGGACGAGCGCCCCGCCATACAGCAACAGCATGGGTGCCCACCACAACGGATGGGCCAAGGTCCGCAGCCCGGGCCTCAGCCAATCCCGCCCGCCGCCCCTGAACACGGCATACCCCAGCACGACGCCCAAGGCTCGTAAAACAATGGATGCGCCCTGAGCGATATTGGAGGCGGTTAGAAGCTGGATGGCCTCCAGGGCGACACCCAAGCCCAATCCCCAGCGGGCGGCGTCGGCCAAGCCCCGGCGCGGCCACCACAAGCCGAATCCCAGGCCCAGCGGCGCGGCGGCGATGATTTCGGACAGATGCGCCCAAGCGCAGGGCCGGGTTCCGTCGCAGCCGTCGGGCGCCAGCCACCCGCCCCAACCGCCGCCGTTCAGCCGCCAGGCGAATTCTTGGCCGGACACCAGGAAATCGAAGGGAAACACCGCCAAGCCCAGATAGGCCGCGCCGTAGAGCAAGATCAACAAGCGCGGCGTTTCCGCGCTGTGATTCGCCAGGGCGCGGCGGATGGTCTCGATCCGGTCCCCCAACCAGCACCACGCGACGACGCCCAACCCGGAGCCGAGGGTTTCGGCATAGATGTCGTTGAGGGACACCGTGCGGCGCGGGAAGAAGACTTGGGTGAACTCCACCGCCACCGCGAATCCGACGCACCCGGCGAACACCGCGAGGAACGGCCAGGAGCGGCCCGCCCTCGCGCCTAGAGCATTTTCATCTCGACTATCATCTAGTGCGGATGTAGGTCGGGCTTTAGCCCGACCCTGCCGCTCCGTTTGCCGCACTGTCGGGCTAAAGCCCGGCCTACAATCCTTGCCGTCCGCACGCTGGCACTGAGAGCGCTCTAGCCAGCGGCTCACGGCGGCGGAACCCAAGTAAGCGAGGGGGATGTACAGCAGGATGTTGGCGATCCAATCCGCCCGCGAGGTGGTGGCGAGATGGAGATAAGGGATGCGGAGAAACTGGCTCCAGGCCAAGGGCCAGGGCAAATCCCGGTAAAAGAAGGGAATCAGGCTGCCATACACGACGAAGGCCGCGTAGAACAGGGCCGCTAGGGAATAGCGTTGGTGTGGTTTCAGAGCAAGCCTATATCAATCAAAAATTCACAACTCCGCCGCGCACCGCTCGCCCTCACGCACATCCACCCGCGCCAACAAGGCCGCGCCCGCGCCGAACAGCACCAGCAAGGACAACATGGACAGCCGGGGTTCGCCGGTCCAGCGGCTCACCACGCCGACCAACACCGGACCCAGCACGGCGGCGAACTTGCTCAGCAAATTCATGAAGCCGAAGAATTCGCCCGCCTTGTCCCTTGGGATGATCCGGGCGAACAAAGCCCGACTGAGCGCCTGCACCCCGCCCTGCACCAGCCCGACCACGGCGGCGATGCCGTAGAACTCCCAGGGCTGGGTCATCCGCGCCCCCCACAGCACCACACCCGCATACACGGCCAGCCCCGCCAGGATGGCCGAGCGGGTGCCGAAGCGCTCGCCCAGCCGTCCGTAAATCAGTGTCGCGGGCACGCCCACCGCCTGGGTAATCAGCAAGGCCAGCATCAAGCCGCCCGCATCGAAGCCAAGCGCCAACGCATAATCCACCGCCATTTGCACGATGGTGTCCACGCCGTCGATGTACAGCCAATAAGCGCCCAAGAACAGCATCACCACCTTAAGCCGCCGGATATGGCGGAGGGTTTCCCGCAATTGCCCAATCCCCGCCGCCAACGCGGCCCAGCCAGTCGCCCGCCGGGTGGGCGGCTCAGCGACGTTGAACAACAATGGCAGCGTGAACAACAGCCACCAACCCGCCACCAACAGGAACGACACCCGCACCGCCTCGCCCGCGTTCGCCAAGCCGAACCAGCCGGGCTTCTGGGTCATCAACACGTTAAACGCGAACAAGGCGCCGCCGCCGAGATAGCCCATCCCCACCGCGAAGGATGAAACCCGCTCAAAGCGCGAAGGCTGGGTCACGGACGGCAGCAAGGAATCGTAGAACACCATGCCGACCGAGAAGCCGACCATCCCCAGGCCGTAGAGCGGCAGCGCCGTCGCGTAGCCGCCCGGCCCAACCCAATACAGGCTGGCGGACATGGTGATGCCCAGCAAGGCAAACAAGGACAGAAGCGGCTTCTTGAGACCGCCCGCGTCGGACAGCGAACCCAATACCGGCGACAGCATCAGGGCCAGCAGCGCGGCGGAGGAATTCACCACGCCCAGCCAGAACGTGCTTTCCGTGGCGGGAATATCAGCGGCCCAGTATTGCTTGAGGAAGACCGGAAAGAACGCCGCCATCACCGTGGTGGCGAAGGCGGAGTTCGCTACGTCGTAGAGCGCCCAGGAGAGTTCGCGGGGGCGGAGCGGTTGGGGATCGGGGGTTGGCATGTGGGCGGCGCGTGTCGGAGGAAACGGGTTCCTATCTTAACGCACCGGGACGCTTGAGCCTGCCTGTATGAAAGACCGCCTCGGTTTGCGAAACCGCGGCGGTCTACACGACACATTTTTAGGCCGGATAGACCTATAGGATGGGTGGAGCTTCAGCGGAAC
>NZ_JBTEKS010000252.1:0-6510 GCF_054333355.1 Methylomagnum sp.
CCCACGCCGCAAACGCATGATCGTGGTGGGATTGATTCTGTTGGGCGTCAGCGTCGCGGCGGGCCTGGGCCTGACCGCGTTCCAGAAGAATCTCCTGTATTTCTACACGCCCACCCAGGTCGCGGCGGGCGAGGCGCCCAAAGGCTACCCATTCCGGGTGGGGGGGCTGGTGGTGACCGGCACCGTCCAGCGAGAGCCGAACAGCGTGAACGTTCACTTCACCGTGACCGATGGCGCGGCCACGGTGCCCGTGATGTACTCCGGCATCCTGCCCGACCTGTTCCGGGAGGGCCAGGGCATCATTTCCATCGGCCAGATGAACGAGCAGGGCGTGTTCGTCGCCAGCGAAGTCTTGGCGAAACACGACGAGAACTACATGCCGCCGGAAGTGGCCGAATCGCTGAAAAAGACCGGCCAAATGCCCACCAGCTACGGAGACTACAAGAAATGACCGCCGAACTCGGGCATATCGCCCTCATCATGGCTTTCCTGGTGGCGCTGCTCCAGGCGGTGTTTCCGCTCATGGGCGCGGCGCAGGGCGTACCCGCCTGGATGGCCGTGGGCCGGGCGGCGGGACGGGCGCAATTCGTGTTTCTGGCGATTTCCTTCGCCTGTCTGGTGGAGAGCTTCATCGCCCACGATTTCTCGGTGATGTATGTCGCCTCCCACTCCAACAGCACTTTGCCGCTGTACTACCGCATCTCCGCCACCTGGGGCGCCCACGAAGGCTCCATGCTGCTGTGGGCCTTGATCTTGGGGCTGTGGACCTGCGCGGTGACCATTTTCAGCCGCAGCCTTTCGGAAGAATTCCTGGCCCGCGTGCTGGGTGTGCTGGGCTTGGTGAGCATCGGGATTCTGCTGTTCATCCTGCTCACCTCCAATCCTTTCGAGCGCTTGGTGCCGGTGCCGGTGGACGGCAACGACCTCAACCCGCTGCTGCAAGACTTCGGCATGACCATCCACCCGCCCATGCTGTACATGGGCTACGTGGGGCTGTCGGTGGCGTTCAGCTTCGCCATCGCCGCGCTGTTGGGCGGTTCGCTGGATTCGGCCTGGGCGCGCTGGTCGCGGCCTTGGACCTTGGTGGCCTGGATATTCCTCACCTTCGGCATCATCGTCGGCTCCTGGTGGGCCTATTACGAACTGGGCTGGGGCGGCTGGTGGTTCTGGGACCCGGTGGAGAACGCCTCGTTCATGCCCTGGCTGGTGGCGACGGCGCTGCTGCATTCCCTGGCTTCGACGGAGAAGCGCGGCGCTTTTAAAGCCTGGACGGTATTACTCGCCATCTTCGCTTTCTCGCTGAGCCTGCTCGGCACCTTCCTGGTCCGTTCGGGCGTGCTGACTTCGGTCCACGCCTTCGCGTCCGACCCAGAGCGCGGCCTGTTCATCTTAGGGCTGCTGGCTGTCGTGGTGGGTGGCTCACTGCTGCTGTACGCGCTGCGGGCACCGACGGTACGGGACACCGCCCGCTACAGCCTGATTTCCAAGGAAAACCTGCTGCTGCTCAACAACATCCTGCTGGTCACGGCCTCCGCCAGCATCCTGCTGGGAACGCTGTATCCGCTGGTGCTGGACGCCTTGAAGCTGGGCAAGATTTCGGTGGGCCCGCCCTATTTTTCCAGCGTGTTCGCGCCGCTGATGACGCCGATTTTTCTGCTGGCCGGCATCGGGCCGATGGTCGCGTGGCGGGAGGCCGAACTGGGTCCGCTGTTCCGGCGGGTGCGCTGGCTGGCTTTGGGCAGTCTGATTCTGGGCGTGGTGTCGGCGGCGGTGTTCTGGAAAATCAGCGACCTCAAGACCCTGGCCGGTTTGGTCATGGCCTTCTGGCTGGTGGGTAGCGCCGGTTTCACCCTGTGGAACCGGGTACGGCTGCGCGGCACCGTGCTGGTGGGTCTGCGCTCGCAATCCATGAGCGTGTACGGCATGACCCTGGCCCATATGGGCATCGCCGTGTTCCTGGTCGGCGTGGTGCTGTCGAACGGCTACAGCGAGGAAAAGGTCGTCCGCCTCGCGCCGGGCGACAAGGTGGAACTGGCCGACTACTCCGTGGAATTCAAGGGCGTCCAAAGCGTCCAAGGCCCGAACTTCGTGGCGAAGCAAGGCGAATTTCACCTGTTCCGGGACGGGAAGGAAATCGCCGAGTTGAAGCCGCAGAAGCGCGTCTACAAGGTGCAACGCAATACCATGACCGAAGCCGCCATCGACCCCGGCCTGACCCGCGATGTCTATGTCGCCCTGGGTGAACCCATGGACAACGGGGCATGGAGCGTGCGTGTCTATTACAAGCCATTCATCCGCTGGGTTTGGCTGGGTGGGCTGTTGATGATGACCGGCGGGATTTGCTCGGCGCTGGATCGGCGTTATCGTATCGCCACGGCGCGGGCTTTCGATTCGTCCACAACGGCGGGGTTGGCGAGACGGAGCGCGTGAGCCGATCCAAAAAAATTCATTTGCCGAATCCAATCAGCCCAGGGTAATCGAAATGCTTGTTTGGTCCAAAAAATTTGAAACCAAAATCGAGTTGGTTGACAACCAACACAAACATCTTTTTGAACTGCTTGGTGTACTGGCTCAGCGTTTTGAGCAAGGCAATCCTGACGAAAACGCTGTAGACGAAGTGTTGAAAGAATTGATGGATTATGCGGACAAGCACTTCACCGAGGAGGAGGCCTTGATGGAGCAAGGCCATCTGGACATGCGGCACCTGTCCATTCACCGCATGGAACATAAATCGTTCATTTACGATGTCCAGAGTATGCTTTCGCACTCCTCTGAACGCGAAGAGATAGCGAATATCTCCGAGAGGCTGGTGGGGTTCATCATCTCTTGGCTGACCTACCATATCCTGGGCATGGACATGGCCATGGCCGCCCAACTCAGGGCCATCGAACAGGGAGCGCCCCCCGCGCAAGCCTACGAAGCTCACCGCATCGCCCTGCACGATGTCGCGACCACCCGCCTATTGCTGGATGCAGTGCTGGACCTGTGGCGCGAATCCACCAAGCGCTGCCGTCGGCTGGAAGAAAAACTGGCGCGCCGTTGACCTGATGCTGGATTGCACGAAAAGCCGGACTTGCCCCGGATGAGGTGGCAGCCCAACGCCAACCAGACTGACCCGCCGATTACTCCATCAACGACATTCGCACACAAAACCCCATGCGCTTCCTCATCCCCCTCGCCGTCTTCCTAGTCATGGTGATCTTCCTCGGCATCGGACTCACCCTCGATCCCCGCGAAGTCCCCTCGCCCTTCATCGGCAAGCCCGCCCCGGCCTTCACCCTGCCGCAGGTGGCCGACGCCAGCAAAACCATCGCGCCCGCCGACCTCAAGGGCCAGGTCTACCTGCTCAACGTCTGGGCGTCCTGGTGCGTGTCCTGCCGGGAGGAGCATCCGGTGTTGGTGGAACTGGCGAAAACCAAGGCGGTGCCCATCTACGGACTCAACTACAAGGACGAGCGGGAAGACGCCCTCGGCTGGCTGCAACGCTTCGGCAACCCCTACACCGCCAGCGCCTTCGACGCCGACGGGCGGGTGGGCATCAACTGGGGCGTGTACGGCGTGCCGGAAACCTTCGTGGTCGATAAGCAAGGCATCATCCGCCACAAACAAACCGGCCCCATCACCCCGGAAGTCCTGGAAACCAAACTCCTGCCCCTCATCCGCCAGCTACAAGGCTCCACCCCATGATCCGCACCCTGATATTCCTGTTCCTCGCTCTTCCCCTGGCCGCCAGCGCCGTGGAAGTCCGCCAGTTCGACAGCGCCGAAAAGCAGGCCCGCTACGAGCGGCTCATCGACGAACTGCGCTGCCTGGTCTGCCAGAACCAATCCCTGGCCGACTCCGACGCCGATCTCGCCAAGGATTTGCGCGACGAGGTCTACGGCATCATCCAGGGCGGCAAGAGCGAGGAGGAGGCCGTCACATTCCTCACCGACCGCTACGGCGACTTCGTGCTGTACCGCCCGCCGGTCAAGCCCATCACCATCCTGCTGTGGAGCGGGCCGTTCCTGATCTTGCTGGGCGGCGGGGCGTTCCTGTGGAATCAAGGCAAGCGGCGCGGGGGCAACCTACCGAACCGCGTCGATCTCACCGACGAAGAGCGTCAGCGCTTGGAACGGCTCAAGAAGAATCTCGAAGGATAAAAACCCATGATCGCTTTCTGGATCGCGGCGGTGGCGCTGATCATCGTCGGCTACGTCTTTTTCATCCCCGTTTTCCTGGGAAAAAACCGCACGGAAACCCTCAGCCGGGCCAAGCTCAACCTGCTGCTGCACCAGCAGCGGCAACAGGAATTGGCGCGGGAAGGCGCCGCGCCGGAAGACCTGGAGCGGCTGGCGGCGGAGTCGGAACGGAACCTGTTGGGCGACTTGGAAACCACTCGGGAACATGAGGCCAAATCCCCCGACACGGGCCGCACCCTGGTGGTTTACGCCCTGGTGAGCCTGCCGATTTTCGCGTTCAGCTTTTACCTCGCGCTGGGTCGGCCCGATTTGGCCGGGCAGATTCCCACGGCGGCGACGCCCGCGAATGCGGAATCCGAGCAGGAGATGCGGGACGATGTGCGAACCAGCATCGAGAAGCTGGCGGAGCGCTTGAAGGAAAAGCCGGATGACCTGGAAGGCTGGGTGCTGCTGGGCCGTTCGCTGCAATCCACCGGGCAGGCCGACAAAGCGGTGCAAGCCTATGAATTCGCGCTGAAACAAGCCCCCGACAACCTGGACATCAAGGCCATGTACGCCGAGGCGCTGGTCGATGCCAACCAGGGTTCGGTGGAGGGTAAGCCCAGCGAAATCATCCAGGAAATCCTCGCCAAAGACCCCAACAACAAGGGCGGCTTGTGGATGGCGGGCGTTGCCGCTGTGCAGCGGAAGGACACGGCCAAGGCGGTGGAATACTGGGAAAAGCTCAAAAGCCAGTTTGCGCCGGACAGCGACGAAAGCCGCCAAATCAGCAAGTACATCGCCCAGGCCCAGGGCAAGCCGACGGAGCCGGACGCCCCCCGCGCGACCGCCGCCGAACAGGCCGGACAGCCCGGCAAAAGCATCCGGGTGAAAGTGACGCTCTCGGACGCGGTGAAGGCGCAGGCCGCGCCGGATGACTCGCTGTTCATCTTCGCCCGCGCCGCCGAAGGCCCGCCCATGCCGCTGGCGGTGGTGCGGAAGAAGGCCAGCGATTTGCCGGTGGAGGTGACGCTGGACGATTCCATGTCCATGATGCCGGGCATGAGCATCGCCAGCTTCGACCGGCTGATTATCGGAGCGCGGATTTCCAAGACCGGCAGGCCCACGCCCACGCCGGGCGATTTGCAGGGCTTGACCCAGCCCGTCACGCCCAAGGATGGGGATGGCTTCGCGGTGGAAGTGAATCAGGTGGTGGGGGCGAAATAACAAGTAGGATGGGTGGAGGCGCATCCCGAAAGGCATTGGTTTATTAAGGAGCCCACCGCGCCGTAACCCATCATTTATGTGGGCATGATAGGTTACGGCGCACGGAAGCTCAGGCGGAATATCGGTGCCATCCCTTGTGCGCCTCCCCCCCATCCCACAAACCTATTTCCGGCACCGCACCACAATGGAGTTGATATTCCGGTGGAACTTCAATTCACCGAGATGATGCTCCTGCTTGCCGGGACCGAAGCTGATTTCCTGATCCTGATAGGCGGGGATTTCCTGTTCTCCCCAGTTTTTGAAGGCTTGCGGATGATTGATCTGGCCTTCCGGCGCTGCCTCGAAGTTTGGTTTCCTGAATGCCACCACTTCCGCCCCGGACCCGACCTTTAAGCTCTCGATGCGGTTGCTCCAATCCTCCTTGTTCAAATCCTTGAGGCTAGGTAAGTTCGCCGGTCCCTCGATATGGACCCGGCTGCCCGCAAAATCGGCCTTGTCGTAAATATCCAGCCAGCATTCCCTCCCGAATGCCGCGCCAGACATCATGAAAAACGCGCCCAGCCCCGCGAGCGCGGCCACCCAACCGGAATCATGCATGGAATGCTTGTACACGGTAGCCTCCTTCTTCGTCCTTTCGCCGCCACCCCGCCCCGCCTCAATTGGAACCGGCCCATTCCATGGGAGTTCCGCCGAGGCTCTGGTTTGTCAACCAGCCGCCTCCCCGCGCCCTACTGCTTTTGCCGTATCATAAGCAATCCTTGATAAACCCCCGACTGTTGAGCAAATGAGCGCATATCCCCCCAAAACCTGCGAGATCGACCGCCTTATCCGCCATCCCAGACTGGTCGAAGCCACCAAAACCGGCCAGAAAACCCAGCAGCGCCGCGATGGCCTGTATGCCTATCCCGGCGAGACTTTCGAGCTGGACGGCGTCGCCTTCACCGTGACCGAGGTGGAGCGCCGCCGTTTGGGCGACATGACGGAAGCCGACGCCCAGGCCGAGGGTTATCCCAGCTTGATGGCCTATAAGGAGCTGATTCTCAAGATGCACGCCGGAATGACTTGGGATGAGGAGCATTTGGTTTGGGTGCATCACTTCCAGCGAGTCGATTCATGAAGCCGC
>NZ_JBTEKS010000253.1:0-6501 GCF_054333355.1 Methylomagnum sp.
CCCTAAAAATCACGGATTCGATCTCAGGATGGAACGGAAAGGCCGTCAATCTTTTGATGGGATACCCCCACCCCAACCCTCTCCCAAAGGCGAGAGGGAGATAGCGCGATTGCCCTGGCGCGTAACCCACCCCGTCTTGCAGATGAGGCGCGGCTTAATCAGGCGAATATTTGAATATCAATACGCCCATATAATCCAAAAATAACAATTCTTGATGTTTTTGACATTTAGCTCAGGCATGATCCCCGGCACGTTTCATGAAAGCGCCGTCATTTATAAGAGACGCGCCAAACATTCATGCCTCGAATCAAGTAAATATTTACGTTATTGCCTCTTAATAACGTCACGATAAAAAACTACAATGCCCGCCCGTCGTTTCAGCTTGGAGTCGGCCTGAAAACACAAGCTACTGACGCCCATCAATAAAGCGTGTAAAAACGCCGCCGCTAGGAACCTGCGAGTTGCCATTATTGTCACGGGGCCGTCAGACTTGGACGCAAGTCACGCAATACGCCTCTCCGTGCTGGACGTTCTACCAAGGAAAGGCTGTCACCCCGCGCCCGACCAGCGAAACCCGCCAGCGGTGGCTCATTTCGAGACGGAAGCCGCGCCGGACATGAATCCCGGCTCACTCATGTTCAATCTCCAATAACAGGAAAATCCCATGAACACACGTTTATCCACTCTCAGCGCGGCCCTTCTCGTGGCGGGCCTGGCCCCCCTCACCGCCCAGGCCGTCACCGCGCCACCCGTCGCCGATGTTCACACCAACGCGACGAACGCGGGCGGGTCAACCACCGTCACGGTCTCCCCCACGGTCAAGGGTCTGGTGAAATTCGATTTATCCCCCCTGCCGACCGGCACTCAGGCCACCGACATCGCCAAGGCCACTTTGGTGTTGTTTGTGAAGAGCATCCCGGCCTCCGGCAAGCTGCAAGCCAGCCCGGCCACCGGCACTTGGACCGAGAGCGGGGTCACCACCACCGCGCCTGGCACGGGAACCCCGGTGGAGAGCGCCGCCGCCATCTCGCAGGCGGGCACCTATCACACGGTGGATGTCACCGACGCGGTGAAGGATTGGGTGGCAACACCCGCCAACAATTTCGGCCTGGTCATCGAGCCAGCCGCCTCGACCCCGACCACCAGCCTGACCTTCGACAGCAAGGAATCCATCCAGACCAGCCATCCCGCCTACCTTGAAATCAGCTTGGCCAGCGGCGCCAGCGGCACCGTGACCAACGTGACCGGCAGCGGCCCGATCTCCGTCGCGAACGGCACCACCACCCCGGCCATCAGTATCAGCCAAGCCGGTGCCGGCAGCAGCGGCTTCCTGTCCGCCACTGATTGGAACATCTTCAACAATAAGGGCAACGGCACCGTGACCAGCGTTTTGGCCACCGGCCCGATCACCAACACCGGCTCGGCCACCAGCCCGAACATCGCCATCCAGCAGGCCACCAGCAGCACCCACGGCTACCTGTCCAACACCGACTGGAACACCTTCAACAGCAAGGGCAATGGCACCGTGACCAACGTCACCGCTTCCGCCCCGTTGGTTTCCACTGGCGGAACCACCCCGCAGATCAGTCTTGCCAACTCTGGCGTCACGCAGGGCAGCTACACCAACGCCAACATCACGGTCGATGCGACGGGCCGGGTGACGGCGGCGTCGAATGGCTCGGGCGGCGGCGGCAGCGGCCCCACCGTGTATCAAGACGGGGCTGGCACCATTGCCACCGCGAAAATCGTGACAGGCACAGCCGCATACAATGCTGGTTCCGTAACCTTTGGCTCAGCATTTAATGGTGGTACGCCGGTATGCACTCTTACCAGCAACGGCACCAATAACACACCGGGCATTAAATTAACCGCCGTGAGCAGCACGGGTTTCTCGTTCGCATTCGCGGCAGCCCCCACGAGCGGTTCGGTGAACTACATCTGCGTCGGCAATGGCTAAACCCATACCGTAAAACCGGCGGTCAAGTATTGGTTCGCAAATCCCGCCCGGGATCACAGGTGGGATTTGCATCGCCCTCGAACCGGGGTCAACGGGCCACCGCCCATCTGGCCGCAAGGGGTTTCAGACCTATCCTCTGAATAGGTTTCATGCCCACCAATGAAACAGCAACCAGAAACATCGAATCCGCCACATCCCGATTCCCGAAAAACCCGCTGGCTGCCGCCGAATGGCGGGTTTTTCGTTCAATCATAATCGGCGGCAAAACCCACACTCCAGGAGAACATAATGGATTCGTATCTCGGACAAATCATGCCTTTCGCTGGCAATTTCGCCCCGGATGGCTGGCACGTCTGCGACGGCTCGTTGTTGACGATCTCGCAATACCAAGCCCTCTACTCAATCCTCGGCGTCCAGTACGGCGGCGATGGCCGGACCACTTTCGCGCTGCCCGACCTGCGTGGCCGGACAATCATTGGCGCGGGAGCAGGACCAAACCTGACGAATCGCCCCCAAGGCGCCAAGGGTGGCGCAGAAGGCGTCACGCTGACCACCGCCCAAATCCCGGCCCACACCCATACCCTGACCGCCCAGGCCAGCGTGGCGATTCCGGCCACGAAGGCATTTACCGGAACGGGCACCACCCATGTTCCGACCGGCAACGTTCTCGCGGCCGCCAACGACCCGAACTCGGGTGACGTGAACGGCTACGCCGCCGCCAGCAGCGCCAACACCACGCTGGGCGACGCCGCCACCGCCACCGCTTCGTTCGCCAACGCCCCCACCACCCCCACAGGCGGCGGCGGCCCCCACGACAATATGTCGCCCTACCAAGTGCTGAACTGGATCATCTGCATCAACGGCTTGTACCCGGTTCGCCCGTAAGCCTCCCGGGGCTTCCCCTATCCGCACGGGGCCGTCCGCGTCACAAGCGCGGATGGCCCCGCGCCGCTTCCGCCCACAACGCCACCATGACCACGCCCACTGACCGCCTCCGCGCTATCGCCGACACCCTGCTGGACATTTCGGCGCCGCCCAGTCAAGCCCTCGCCGCCTCGCACGCCCTGACCGACCTGTTCGCCAGCCTGGAGGGGTTCGACGCGGGCCAAAACGGCACCGACTACAAGCACCGGCTCGACACCTACACCGCCCACGGCAAGGCGCTCTCTCCCATCAACGCCGCCCGTTGCGCCTGGGAACACCTGCGCACCACCCGCTTCCTGCAAGGCGCGCACGCCGCCCTCCGCGAGGCGCAACGGCGCTTCCCCGGCCAGCGCATCGAAGTGCTTTACGCGGGCACCGGACCCTACGCCACCCTCGTTCTGCCGCTCCTGCCCCGGTTCTCCCCGGAAGCGCTGCGCCTCACCCTGCTCGACATCCACCCCCATTGCCTGGATTCCGTGGCCCGGCTGCTGGAGGGACTCGGCCTCGGCGGTTTCGTGCGGGAGTTCGTGGTGGCCGATGCGACCCGGTACCGCCATCCGTCGAATCGCCCCCCGCATGTGGTCATCACCGAGACCATGCAGAAGGCGCTCATCAAGGAACCGCAGGTCGCCATCACCCTCAACCTCGCGCTGCAACTGGCGCCGGGCGGACTCCTGGTGCCCGAGCGGGTCGATGTCCGCGCCTGCCTCGCCGATCCAAGCCGGGAAATGCCCGTGCTGGATGCCGAGGGCAATTGCCCCGAGCGGGCGCGGGTGGATTTGGGCAAGGTCTTCGAGTTGAGCCTGGACACGGCGCGGGCCTGGGCCAAACCCGATCTGACGGACGTGGCGTTCCCCCCGGCGCGGGTCGCCGTCCCCGAACCCCGCCCCGAGAGCGCCACCCGCTTCATGCTGCTGACCCACATCGCCACCTTCGGCGAGATCGGCCTGGGGGATTACGATTGCAGCCTGACCTGCCCGGTGGAAATCCGCCCATTGCGCGACCCGGCACCGGGCCTGGCGGTGGAATTGCGCTATCGGATGGACGCATCGCCGGGGTTCGAGCATCAGGCGTTGGTCCGGGATTAAGGGCGGGCATGGATCCAGCGCCCAGCCCCACACCGGAGCAGAGCGCCTGACCGGCTTGCCAAGCCTTCTAATTGATGGACAAGCCGTTAAAATCGGAACCCATGGGGTCGCCCTCGTTGACGATATAGCGGTTCACGCCGCCATGGATGAAACCGGCCGGAGCGTCGGGGTGGGACGGATGATTCAGCCGGTCCCAGACGGTGGCGCAAGGGCATTGCGGACCTTGCGACAGCGGGTGGCTGGACGCCCGAGTTAGTTTTTCAATCCTATAAACGGGGCGCCGAAGGCCAAGGCTCAGCCGCCCCACAGTTCCATCCCACCTTTGAGGACGAGCAAATGGCAACACCAACAACCGGCGACGACATCCTGGATGGCACCAGCGATCCTGACACCATCGACGCCTTGGCTGGCAACGACGTGGTAAACGGCCTGGGGGGCGACGACTCCCTGTCCGGGGGCGACGACAACGATACCCTGGAAGGCGGGGCGGGCAACAACACCCTGGACGGAGGCAATGGCATCGACACCGTCAGCTACGCCTCGGCGCCCGTGGACCCCGTCGTCACGAACGGCGGCGTCAACGTGGACCTCTCCAGCAATATCGGCAGCGCGGGTGGCTATGACAACAACACCGACACCATAACCAACATTGAAAACGTCATCGGCAGCGCCTTTGACGACGTCATTTCCGGTGACGGCAGCAATAACCGGTTGGATGGCGGCGGCGGCGATGACTTTTTGGATGGCGGGGCGGGCGACGACACCCTGATCGGGGGCACCGGCAACGACACGGTTTATTTTTCCGGCACCCCCAGCGATTACACCTTTCAGTCGCTTGGCGGCGGGGTTTATCGGTTCTTTCACTCGGGCGGCGCCGGTCAGGACGGCACGGATGACTTGAGCGGCATAGAGACACTGAGTTTCAGCGGTACGGAAATCTCCTTTGCCGATTTCATCGCCTGCTTCCTGAGGGGCACCCGCATTCTCACCCGCGCCGGTTATGTCCCGGTGGAATCCCTGAAGCCCGGCGACGAGGTGCGGACCCTCAATCACGGCTGGCGTCCCCTCCAATGGCTGGGCCAGCGGCACATCGCCCGCAATGCCACCGGCGGCTTCGACCACGAGGTTCAGCCCATCCGCATCGTCCGGGACGCCTTCGGGGCGGGGATGCCGAGCCGCGACCTGTGGGTCTCGCCCAATCACGCGGCGTACTTCCGCGACCACCTCATTCCCGCCAAGGCGCTGGTCAACGGCGAGACCGTGATCCGGGACGCCAGCGTGGACTCAATCACCTATTACCACGTCCTGCTCGACCGGCACGCCGTGGTCTTCTCCGATGGCCTGCCCACTGAAAGCTACTCGCCCCAGGAGAACGTCGACCAGTTCGAGAACGCCGCCTCCTGCCCGGAACCCTGGCGGAACAGCGACATCGTGCCCATCGGGATGCTGACCGATTGCCACCCCCGCGCCGCGTCCGGGCCGATGGTGGAAACGGCCCGAGCCTTCCTGACCCGCATGGCGGCGGGAAGCGCGACCGCACGGACCCAGGCTGGCCGAACCGTTCTGGGCTAGCCCGAAACCATCCTCTCAGCCCCCAGGCCGGGGGCTTTTCTTGCCCAAAGCGGACGAAGCAATGCCGACGCCCGACATGGCGCATCGTTGCGCCGGGCGGGCGACGGGCTGGGACTCAGAGGGGCGGCGCCCGCCGCCCCATGACGAAAAAGACGACGGCCAGGATGAGTCCGACAACGAACAGTATCCAAGCGATATTCACCGCCGTGCCCGCGATGCCGGAGAACCCCAGCACCGCCGCGATGAGTCCGATAACCAGGAAAGTAACTGCCCAACCAATCATGGCTAGCCTCCATGTGAAAGATGAAACGTGGGCGGGCCCGCATCCCCCGACAGGCCCAGACATCGAAGTGTGGCACCACCGCCAACCAAAGCGATTCGGCCACCGCATCCAGTGAGACCGACGCGGCGGCGGCTTTGCTCACCATGGACAAGAGGAAAGTCTGCGCGCCATGCCTTCGGAGTGCCCACACGGCCTGGCCTGGCCGCACAGATTTTTCTGCCCAATCCCGTAAGTCGTTAGGATTTGGCCGGAAGTAGCTTCCCGATTTCGATGCCGCCGGGCTGTTCTGTTCGCTTCCTGAGCGGAGTCGAAGGAAGCGGGCCGGACAGCCCAGCGGCGGACGCCCGGCGTTCCCGTTGGCCGCGCGGCGTCGAAGCCAATGGGAACGCCGGGCGTCCGCGACTTCCGGGGAAGTTATTTCCGGCCAAATCCTAAAACCGCGTCGGTCTGCGGTCGGCTTTCGGGAAGTTGTTTTCGACCAGAATCCTTACGACAAAAGAAAAAAGGCTTAGCGATTTCTCGCTAAGCCTTTGATCTAAATTGGTGGGCGGTACAGGATTTGAACCTGTGACCCCTGCCGTGTGAAGGCAGGGAACACCGTCTATAGTAGTCTATAAAAGTCCATAAAAGCATTGATTTACCTATCTTATCACGGCTGTGGACTCTTGTAGATTTCC
>NZ_JBTEKS010000254.1:0-6482 GCF_054333355.1 Methylomagnum sp.
CCTTCGACTCCGCTCAGGGCAGGTCCAGCGAGCGGGGGCTGGCTCAGGACCGGTTGGCTGAGCCTGTTCTGAGCGAGATCGAATGGCTTGTCCTGCACGGATTTGAAAGACGGTTGTTCCCCGCCCCGTTGGCTGAGCGGAGTCGAAGCCGACGGGGCGGGGAACAACGCTGCCTGGTAATGCGCGCCGATCTCCGCCCCGAACCGCTCGAACAGCGCCTCGGCGATGGCTTCCACGGTGCGGTGCCCGAACAGGAAGGTGGGTTGCAGTTCCAGCCGGAATTCCCGCCGCAGGGCTTCGTTCCACTGGGTGAGGCTGATCGAGGTCAGTCCCAGTTCGCTGAGGTCGTCTTCGACGCGGATGTCGTCCTCGCGGATTTTCAGGATGCGGGCGATGCTCGCCAGCACGTCCCGCTTGAGCGCCGCCAGCAGGTCCGCCGTCCCGGTGGATACAGCCCGCCCGGTCGCCGCCGGAGCTTGCGCCGCCGCCGTTTCGCCCGCCAAGAAGCCGGTCAGGGCTGCGTCGGGTTGGTCGAGGACCAGCACTTGCGGGGCATCCGTGCCCAGCGCCGCCGCCAGCGCATCCAGCGCGGCGCGGGTGTCCAGCGGTTGCAGCCTGAGATTGCGTTCATATTGGGCGCGGACCAGTTCGTCCCGGCCTTGGGCGCAGTCCCGCCACAGCGGCCAGTTCAGCGAGAGGGTCCGGCCCGGACGGTGGCGCTGCCGCCACGCCGCGAAGCTGTCCATGAAGTGGTTGGCGAAGGCGTAATCGCATTGACCGGCGTTGCCCAGCACCGCCGCCACGGAAGAAAACAGCACGAAGAAATCGAGGTTGTCCGACGCGGTGGCCTCATCCAAGAACAGCGTGCCGTGAACCTTGGGCGCCCACACCGCCTCGACTTGGGTGGCGTCCTTATTGAGCAGGGTCGCATCACGGATCACGCCCGCGCCATGGATCACGCCGTGCAAGGCGCCGAACCTGGCCCTGGCTTGCTGCACCAGGGCATACACCTGTTCGCGCTGGGACACGTCGGCGGTTACGACCATCACCTTCGCGCCCAGAGCTTCCAGGGCGTGGAGGGCTTCCGTCCGCGACGGCGCGGAGCGTCCGACCAAAATCAATTTCACGCCCACCGCCGAGCGGGCGAGCTGCTCCGCCACCAATAGCCCCAAATCGCCCAGCCCGCCGGTGATGAGATAGACGCCGCCTTGGCGCAAGGGAAGATTCGCGGGTTCCGCCGCGAATGCCCGGTAGCGCCGCGCCAACCGGACGCCATCCCGATAACGGATTGCCGTGCCCGGCCCGGCCCGGAATTCATCCAGCAAGGGCCGATAGCCCAGCCCCGGTCCCGGATAATCCACGGTGCGGAACGAGAAACCCGGACATTCGTAGCCGAAGCTCTTCAAGAGGCTCCCCATCGCCTCGAACGCGAAGTCGGCGGCATCGTCCCGGTGTGGATGGGCGAACACGCAATGTAGCGCCGAGCGGGGTTGTTCCCGGTACAGAGCGCGAAGGAAATGCATGACCGAGTGAGTGCCCAGCACCAAGGCCGCGTCCAAACCGCCGGAAGTGGCGACCTGAAAAGGCGCGGTCCACAAGTGCAGCACCCGCGCCGGAAGCTGGCCGCGTCGTTGGAGTTCGAGAACTAGGGCTGCGTAATCCTCGGGGCGGTCGGGCCGCAGAGTGAATGCACTGCCGTCCCAGCCGAATGCTTCGCCGCTATGGGCGATCAAGACCGGGCCGGGACCGGCTGCCGCGAGCAATTCGGCGTGGGAACCCAGGCTTTCCGCCCGGTCCATGAACACCAGCAACGGGCCGTCCACCCAGGGTTGGCCGTCCGCCGGTCCCACCTCGGCCCATTCCGGGCGGAAGAAGGCCAGTCGGGGCGATGACTCGGCCACCGACTTAGGCGTTGGCCGAAAACAATTTCCCGAACTCATCGCGCCTCGCTGTAGGTCGGGCTTTAGCCCGACAGGTCGGACTGAAGTCCGACCTACAGATTCCAGGGAGTTATTTTTCGCCAATTGCTTAGCTTCGGCCCGGCCCATCGGCGGTGCCAGCAGGAAGCCGCGCAGTTCCACCAGGGTTTCCCCTGCCGGGGAATACAGGCCGATGTCGTAGCGCTGCCCATCCGGGTTCAGGTGGGCATGGGCGTAGCAATGGCCCACCAGGGGCGCATGGAGGGACAGCCGTTCCAGGGCGTAGGGCAGGCGCGGCGCGGCGTCCGGGCCGTTCTCGCGGAGCAGGCCGACCACGGTTTGCAAAGCGCCGTCCAGCAGGGTGGGATGCAGGCCGTCACGGTCCAGGCGCTGTGTCAGTCCCGGGGGCAGGCGAAGCTCGGCCAGGGCTTCGTTCTCGCCTATCCAAAGCGTCTGGATGGGGCGGTAGGCAGGCCCGTAGGCCAATCCGGCCCGCTGGAATCCGGCGTAAATCTCCCCGCCGGACACGCGGTTCCGGCAGCGTGCTTGAATGGCGGCAAGGTCGAGGCGTGACGGGTTTGCATCGGTGGCAGTGGGCAGGAAGAGCAATTGGCCTTGAGCATGGAGCGTGTCGCCGGAGCGGATGAAATACTCGGCTCCATCTCCAGCCGGGATGATTTCAACGCGGACCTCCCGTGGCTCGGCGGAGAGTTCCAGCGGGCTGAGCCACGCATTGTCGGCCAGCGCCATCACCCGCCGTCCGGTCAGCGCCGCGCCCTGCGCCCTCGCCAATTCCAGCAGCGCGGCGCCGGGCATGAGCGCTTGCGGGCCGACCCGGTGGTCGGCGCTGTGGTAATCCCGCTCGCTTAAGCGGCAGGTCACTTGGATGTCCGGCCCGTGGGAGTGGGCTTTAGCCCACGCTTCGGGCAGCGGTCGCGGGCTGAAGCCCGCTCCCACATCCGGCACCCAATATTTTTCCAGCGCATACGGGTACAGAGGCAGGGGAATCCGCCGCCGCGCCGCGCCGCCATGTAGGGCATCCCAATCCGGTTCGCCGCCTTGCATATACAGGTCCGCCACGGCCAACAGCTTGCGCCGGTAGGCTTCGGTACTCAGGCCGGGGTGATCGGCGATTTCGTGGGTCAAGTGCGCCATGAATTCTTCCATGGCCGGACCCAGGTTGCCCCGGCGTTCCGTATCGAGGTTGGGTGAACCCTCCGCCGCCGCGAGGGCGCTGCGCAGTTCCGCCACCGACCCCGCCACCACGGCATGACGGGCGGCGAAATGGCCCCGGCCCGCGTTGAGCGAATAGCTGATGGCGGCGAGGTCGTGCCGCCCGCCTTCGGCGTCCAGCCACGCCCCGAGATCAGCGATCCGCTGCCGCAGCGCCGCCGTGTTGCGCCCGGACAGCGCGAACAAATAGGCCGGTTTCGCGCTGGACGCGGCGGGACGGCTGGGTGGCGCTTCCTCCATCACCAGATGGCAATTGGTGCCGCTGAAACCGAACGAGCTAATGGCGGCGGTGCGCGGGCCGGTGGATTCCCAAGGCTCCAAACGGGTGTTGATGCGGAACGGGCTGCCCGCCAGGGAAATATGCGGATTGAGCGCGTCGAACTGGATTTGCGGGGGGAATTGCCGGTGTTTCAGGGCCAGCAGCACCTTGAAGGCCCCGGCCATGCCCGCCGCCTCCAGGGCATGGCCGATGTTGGCCTTGACCGAACCCAGCACGCAGTCCTGCCCGGCGTGGTCGCCATAGGCTTCGATGAGGGCTTGGATTTCGATGGGGTCGCCGAGCGGGGTGCCGGTGCCATGGGTTTCCATGTAGCCGATCCGGCCAGGGGCTAGCCCGCTGCGCTCATGGACTTCGCGGATGAGTTGGCGCTGCGACGCACCGCTGGGGGCGGTGATGCCGTTGGTGCGGCCATCCTGGTTCATGCCCGAACCCAGGATCACGCCGTGGACGGTGTCGCCGTCCGCCAGCGCCCGCCGCAAGTCTTTCAGCACGATCACGCCCACCCCTTCGGCGGGCACGAAGCCATTGGCTTTGGCGTCGAACGGGCGGCACAGGCCGTCGGGCGACAACATTCCCGCCTTGCTGGTCATGATGTGGGTGTCCGGCGTGGTCAGCACACAGGCGCCGCCCGCCAGGGCCATGTCGCTTTCCCCGGCGCGGATGCTCCGGCAGGCCTGATGGATGGCTACCAGGGCGCTGGAACAGGCGGTGTCGAGGGCGAGGCTGGGGCCGGTCAGGTTGAGCCAGTAGGCAATCCGCGCCGCCAGGATCGAACTGTTCAAGCCCATCATGGCGTAGGCGTTCAGGTTCTTGCGGGAGCGGATCAACTGCTGGCCGTAATCGCCCCGCCCCACGCCCACGAACACACCGCAACGGCTCCCGGCGGCGCTTATCCCGGTATGGCCCGCGTGTTCCAGGGCATGATAGGCCGTCTGCAAGAACAGCCGTTGTTGCGGGTCCATCAACTCGGCCTCGGCGGGCGCGATGCCGAAGAACAGGGGGTCGAACTCGTCGATGCCGTCCAGGAAGCCGCCCCATTTGCTCAAGGTCTTGGCGTCGGCCTTGCCGGTGGGGTCGTAGTGTTCGGCGGTGTCCCAGCGGGTGGGCGGCACCTCGACCACGCCGCTCCGGCCTTCCGCCAGCAGCCGCCAGAATTCCTCCGCGTCGCGGGCGCCTGGGAAGCGGCCCGCTAGGCCAATCACGGCGATGGGCGCTTCCGCCACGTGCTGTTGGGGTTGTTCGGATTGAACCGGAGCGGCGGGCTGAATGAATGCCTCGACATCCACCGCCAACCGGGCCGGGGTGGCAACCACCGGGGGAACGTCGGCAACAGGCGGCGTAGGGGTGAACGTTGGTTTGAGTTCCAGTTTCGGCGCGGGCGGGGCGACGGTTTCCAGCACCGGCGCGGCTTCCGGCTCAGGCTCCAATTCGCTGGACGCCGCCGGATCCGGCAATTGGGAGGCCACGTAGTCGGCCAAGCGCTTGATGCTGGGGAATTCGTAAAGCTTGGTGCTAGGCATCGCCAATCCGAAAGCGGCGTTGATCCGCCGGATGATCTCGACGCCCAGCACCGAGTCCGCGCCCAGATGGACGAACTCCTTATTGAGGTCGCAGTCGTCGCCCAAATACAGGGTCTCGACGACGATGTGCTGCAATTTCTGCCTGACTTCGTGGCTCATGGCGCGGGTTCCTGGATGATTCCGGCGGGGGGGCGGGTCGCTCTTGACCGCCACCGGGACGGCGGCGGCGAGGGCTGGGGCGGGCTTGGGTTCTGGAACGGATGGCTCGTGTAGGATGGGTGGAGCGTACCCGCGAAACCCATCTTGGTTGGCCATCTCCTGATGGGTTTCGCGGCGCTCTACCCATCCTACGTGAGCTATATCCGCGAGTTTACGCAGCATAACCGGCGTTTTGGCCGATGCGTCCGCCACGCTGGCGGCGGCGGTCGGCGTCATGGGAATGGGCGCGGCGGCGGGCTTGGATTCGGGTTCGGTTTTCGCCGCGCCCGCCTTACGAGTCTCGAACCAATAGGCCCGGCGCTCGAAGGGATAGGTGGGCAAGGACAGCCGCCGGGGTTTCCGACCGTCGGAGTACAAACGCTGCCAGGCTATGGCCGCGCCCCGGCACCAGGCATCCGCCAACGGAATCAAGGCACGCTCGGCCAGCCAAGCGTCGATGGCCTGCTGTTCCACCTCGTCCGGCGGCACGGGCGCGTCGAAGGGGCCACCATGTTCGCTACGACCCTGCCAGCCGTCGGCGAAAGACTCCGGCGCCTCACAGAAGCGCTTGAGCTTCCGCGCCAATTCATCCAGATCGGCGGCGGTGAAGGCCAACCGCTCTTCCATGGCTTCCCGTCCACATTGCAGGGTGTGGGCGATGCGGGCCAAAAGCGCCCGCTCCGCTGTTCCGCCGCCCGCCGCTTTGGCGACATAGGCGTGGAGCCGCGCCGCCGCTTCGTGCAGCCGAGCAGGCGTGCGGGCGGACAGGACGATTAGCACCGGCCCGTCCGCCGTGTCGGCCACCTGTTCTGCCGCCGGGTGCCGGTATTCTTCCAGCACCAAATGGGCATTGGCCCCGCCGAAACCGAAGCCGCTGATTCCGGCCCGGCGCGGAATCTCCATTCCCCGCGCATCCCGTGGCCGCTGCCAGGGCGTGGTTTCGGTGACGAGATAGAACGGCGAACCGCCCAGGTCGATGTAGGGATTTTGGGTCTGGAAATGCAAGGTCTTGGGCAGCACGCCATGCCGCAGGGCAAGGACCACTTTCAGCACACTGGCGATGCCGGCGGCGGTTTCCAGATGGCCGATATTGCTCTTCACCGAGCCGAGGCCGCAGCGGTTCGCGGGCGGCGCGTCCTGGCCGTGGCGGGCGTACAGATCGGCGAAGGCCCGCTTGAGTCCGTTGATTTCCACCGGGTCGCCCAGCTTGGTGCCGGTGCCGTGGGCCTCGACATAGCTGACCGTGGCCGGGTCCAGCCCGGAGCGTTCCCAGGCGCGAGTGATGACTTCCGCCTGCGCGGCGGGATTGGGCGCGGTGAGCGACGTGGCGCG
>NZ_JBTEKS010000255.1:0-6385 GCF_054333355.1 Methylomagnum sp.
CTGAAGGCGGGACTACGAACGCTTTAAGCCATTGAATGGCGAGACTGCGTAAGTCCTATGTTTTTGACTTTCACTGGGAGTTTAATGATGAGGCACAAGGCATGGACGCAGAGAATGTGCGAATCTACGCGGCATGGCGAAAATGGGTTATTTAAATCATTCCGTCAAATGCCGAGATTATGGCTTTACGATAGTCATATTAATCGGATTCTTACGGTGTCGTCTCGCGGCATCCAATGGGGGGCGATGGTTTCGTCACTGAGTTTGGCACTGGCGTTGATGCTTTTTGCCGCTCATTGTAACGTCGCTCTCGCGGAGGAAGGGGAATCCATGCGGGACAACTTGGAAGCGGTTCCACTCGCCGGGAATGTCATATTCCACAGCGCCAAGGCCAGCACCAAAATTATCGCCAAATTCCGCCATAAGTATGGAAAGCATAAATCGCGTTTGCCTGCTCCCGTCTATGCCAAAGGGACTCGAAATAAGGGCCGAGTAAGGGCGGGGGCAATGGCTTTATCCGCGCCCCCCGTATTATTGAATAATTCCCTGGATATGGCGGCCTTTCCATCTACCTTGGCCCGTTCGTGGGTCGAAGGCAGCGATTGTATTGACGCCTCTTGGGGCACCTATGCCAGGGTGGCGCAAACCGACCCCGGTGGCGTGGTCAATTATGTGATGCAATTGGAAGGCGGCACCGATTCGGCCTATGGTTGCCAGATTATCAATCTTAGCCAAGATACCCCACGGCCAGTTTCCTTGGGGGCTTGGGTGAAAGGTGAAAACATCACGCCACTGGAAGGCACCGCCCGGTCCGGGGCTTTCATCGCTGGTTATTTTGTGTTTGACAATGGCAGTTCGGTCGAATGCTATAACATCCTGCCAAATACTGGCACGTTTCCCTGGCGCTGGGTGGGCCTGAATTCCTTTTCGGATTGCCAGATAGACCGGCCTATTGCCTATGTCGCACTGATTGCGAGGCTTTTTAAATCCAATGGGACGGCTTATTTCGACAATCTGAAGATTGAAGACAAGGAATTAGCTTCAAAACCGCCGACCGGGCAAGTGAGCTTAGTGTTTGATGATGGTTATGTCAGCGACCATGCCATTAGCTACCCCATCTTGGATTCTTTCGGGATTCCTGCGACCTCGGCGGCGATTTCCGGGCGGGTGGGTTCAAATCCCAATGTGCTTTCTTACGATCAAATCCATGCTCTGGTTAAAGCGGGTTGGGATGTCCAGTCGCATAGCGTGACTCATCCTAGATTCACCTCGATTTCTGAGGCCGAAGCGGATGTCGAATTAAGGGATTCACAAACCGCGCTTCGTAAAGGCTTGGCGGCGGTCGCGGCGGGCCGGGAAAATGAGAGTTTCGATCCGACGAGCCAGGTTGAGCATTTTGTATGGCCAAACTCGGCGTTAAATGCCACGATGGTGGGGTTGGCCCAAACGCATTATCAATCCGGGCGCACGGTATATGGTGGGCTTAATGGGTATGGTTTGTACCCTTGGGTGATTTATAGCTGGAGCGTGGACAGCACGACCCCGCTCAGTGATATTCAAGCTTGGCTGGAGGACGCTTGCGCGAATCGGCGCTGGCTCATTTTATCTGCCCATAGAATTGGCGATCCCATTGATGGGCAGGACAACCTTTATGTCAATTCCGCCGATTATCTGACCAGTATCGCCAAGTTAATCGCCGGTCAAGAAGAGCATTGCCCGACGCCATTTGAAGCGGTGAATTATTCAACCGGCTTTCGGAACTTTGCCACAAGTCCGAGCGATAAACCCGCCGTTCCATGAGCCGCTGAATCGTTAGGGTCGTGGTAAATAACTTCCCTCAATCGAGAAAATCTAAGACCGACGCGGTCTTGAAGGCCGCGCCGGTCCGCGGTCGGCTTTCGGGGAGTCGTTTTCAACCAAACCCTTAATGGGCTGGCGCTTTGTGGGGAATTTCTGGGAGACCGTGGGCGCGAGCCTCAGCCCATGCGTCGGTATGTCAGCGCGGGTTGAAAGCCCAGCCGTTCATGCGTCTATACATCAGCACGAACGGCTGGGCTTTCAACGGTGCCACCCTTAACTTAATGGCGGTGACGCTACGGTTGGCCCGGATGTAGTACCCTAGCGGTATTACCCCCACCGACAGCGAAGCATGAACAGCACCGAAGAGCTCATCGAGGACATCCGCGCCGGCAAGATGGTGGTCCTGATGGATGACGAGGACCGCGAGAACGAAGGCGATTTGGTGATGGCCGCCGTCCACACCCGCCCGACGGACATCAATTTCATGGCCCGTTACGGGCGCGGCCTCATCTGCCTGACCCTGACCCGCGAGCGCTGCCAGCAATTGCGGCTGCCGCTGATGGTCAACGAGAACAAGACCCCCCATTCCACCAATTTCACCGTGTCCGTCGAGGCCGCCAGCGGCGTGACTACGGGCATTTCGGCGGCGGATCGGGCGCACACCATTCAATGCGCCGTGGCCCTGGACGCCCGGCCCGATGACTTGGTCCAGCCGGGCCACGTCTTCCCCTTGATGGCCCAGCCCGGCGGCGTGCTGAACCGGGCCGGCCACACCGAAGCGGGCTGTGACTTGGCGCGGCTGGCCGGGGTGGAACCGGCGGCGGTGATCGTCGAAATCCTCAACGAAGATGGCTCCATGGCCCGCCGCCCGGAACTTGAAGTCTTCGCCGAGCAGCACGCCCTGAAAATCGGCACCATCGCCGACTTGATCCATTACCGCATCCAGAACGAAAAGACCGTGGAGCGCATCTGCGAATGCGACTTTCCCACCGAGTACGGCAAATTCCGCCTCATCGCCTATCAGGACCAAGTGGACCGCCGCCTGCACCTGGCCCTCATCATGGGCAAGGTGGCGGGCGACCAGCCCATTTTGGTCCGGGTCCACGGCAAGAATCTCCTGACCGATTTGTTCGGCGCCAAGCGCGAATCCACCGGCTTGCCGCTGCGCCGCGCCATGCAGCGCATCGCCGAGGAGGGCCGCGGCGTCCTGGTCGTCATCCGCCGGGAAGAGGACGATAAATGCCTCGTTGAACGTATCCACCACTATCAGATGGCGGACCATGGCGTAGAATTGCCGCCCCGCGACGAGCCGACCGACGATTGGCGCACCACCGGCACGGGGGCGCAAATCCTGGCGGATTTGGGCGTCCGCAAGCTGCGGGTGCTGGGCAGCTCGCCGAAGAAATACCTTGGCCTCTCCGGCTACGGCCTGGAAGTGGTCGAATACGTGTCCGGCGACTAAACTCCCCCGTTCATCCCCGCCCCATGCAAAACCGTCAGGCCGAGTTGGCCCGCAACTTAAGCAAGCTCATTTCCGCCATTCAAAAGCATTGGATGGAGCAACTGGGCGAACCTGAAGCCCCGCTTACCGAAGCGGCCATGCACAAGGCGCACCGGCTGCTGACCGCCGTGCAGGAAGGCACGCCGATGAGCGCGCTGGCGGGCGGCACGGTGGCGGATTTTTTAGGCCGGGATTGGCTGGACGCGCAGCCTTGGGCGAGGCCGCATGTCCAAAAGATTCAGGCGGCGGTTGATTCGTTCGGCAATATATAGGATGGGTGGAGCCTTAGCGGAACCCATCGCTCCAGGCTAGTCGGCATGATGGGTTGCGCTGCGCTTCACCCATCCTATAAGCCCGTAAGATTTTCTTCATTCAGAGACCAACCACACCATGTCCAATATTAAAACCTACGAAGGCCAATTCCTGGTCCAGGGCGCGAAGTTCTGCATCGTGGCCTCCCGCTTCAACAGCTTCATCGTGGACCCACTGGTCGGCGGGGCCATCGACGCCCTGGTGCGGCACGGCACCAAGCACGACGACATCCATCTGGTGAAGACGCCCGGCGCCTATGAATTGCCGCTGGCCGTGCAGAAAGCCGCCGCCACCGGGCGTTATGACGCCATCGTCGCGGTGGGCGCGGTGATTCGCGGCGCCACGCCCCATTTCGACTACGTGGCCGGGGAGTGCGTCAAGGGCATGGCGAGCGTCTCGCTGCAAACCGGCATTCCGGTCGCGTTCGGCGTGCTGACCGTGGACACCATCGAGCAGGCCATCGAACGGGCCGGGACCAAGGCTGGCAACAAGGGTGCCGAGGCCGCGTTGTCCGCCATCGAGATGGTCAACCTGCTGCGCGAGATGGACGCGGGATGAGCGGCAATTCCAAAGCGAGGTCACTGGCCCGCCGTTGCGCGGCTCAGGCGATCTATCAATGGCAGTTGTCCGGCACCACGTTGGCGGACATCGAGCAGCAATTCATTGAGGAACTGGCGACGGCCCGCGCCCTGCTGCGGCATTTCCGCGCCGGGCACGCCCTGACCATTCAGGAGGATGAGCGGCTGCGGGAGTTGCTGGACACTTATTGCCACCAGAAAAGCCTGCCCGATCCCCGCGAGGATGTTGAGGCGGACGAGGAAACCCTGTCCGATGTCATCAAGCAAAGCTGGGCGCCGGACATCCACGAGGGTTTGTTCAAGGAATTGCTGCACAAGATTCCGGCCCGGCTGGATGAAATCGACGCGGCCATTGGCGAGTTCTCGGATCGCCCCGTCGCCGACATCGACCCGGTGGAGCGGGCCATCCTGCGCATCGGCACCTATGAACTCTTGTTCAAGCTGGACGTGCCGTACAAGGTGGCGGTGAACGAGAGCATCAACATCGCCAAGGATTTGGGCGCCATCCTCAGCCATAAATACATCAACGGCATCCTCGACAAGGTGGCCCGCCGCCACCGCAAAGACGAAGCCGCCGCCCGCTTCAAGAAATAAGCCCGTGGCCCTGGGCGAATTCGACCTCATCCGCCGCTTTTTCACCCGCCAGCCCGTGCGGCATGCCGACACGGCGCTGGGGATCGGCGACGATTGCGCCTTGCTGCGCTGCCCGCCCGGCCACGAATTGGCGGTGACGGTGGATACCCTGGTGGCGGGCGTGCATTTCCTGCCCGACGTATGCCCGGCCCGCCTGGGCCACAAATCCCTGGCGGTGAACCTCAGCGATTTGGCGGCGATGGGCGCGGAACCGCGCTGGGCCACGTTGGCGCTCACGTTGCCTGCGGTTGATGAGGTGTGGCTTGAAGCCTTTGCACGGGGTTTCTTCGGGCTGGCGGAACGGCATGGCTTGGAGTTGATCGGCGGAGACACCACCCGAGGCCCGTTGTCGATCACCATTCAGGCCATGGGCTTGACGCCCGCTGGCGGTGCCATGCGCCGTTCCGGCGCGAAACCGGGCGATTTGATCTATGTGAGCGGTCCCGTTGGATCGGCGGGTTTGGGATTGAGAATCCGGCTGGGACAAACCGCCCTGATCGACCCCGCCGCCGTGGACCGGCTGGAACGACCCGAACCCAGAGTCGAACTTGGGCAAACGCTGCGCGGACTCGCCAGCGCGTGCGTTGATGTGTCCGACGGACTCGCCGCCGACCTGGGCCATATTCTTGCCATGAGCGGGGTGGGGGCGGTGTTGGATTTCGAGCGGCTGCCTTTGACGGGTGGGGTAGGGCGCTACATCGCTGAAACCGGCGATTGGCGCTTGCCCCTGACGGAGGGGGATGATTACGAGCTTTGCTTCACCATGCCGCCCGCCGCACGGGACGAGGTGGCGCGGCGCTTGGCCGAGTGTGGCCTCGCCGCCGAACCCATCGGCCAGATTGAAAATGAACCCGGCCTGCGGCTCCGCAAGGATGGTAGGTTGATTTCGCTGGCTCCCGCTGGCTACGAACACTTCCAGCGGGGCTGACATGACCCTCAAGCAAAAGCGCGTTCCCATTCCGGCTGGCCGCATCTTCGGCGACCCGTATTGTTTCCTGGCGTTTGGTTTTGGCTCGGGACTCGCGCCGGTCGCGCCCGGCACCTTTGGCACCTTGGCCGCTGTGCCGATTTATTGGCTGCTGGCCGGGCTGAGTTGGCCGGCGTATGCCGCCGTAGTGGTGGCGCTGTTTCTGGCGGGCATCCGCATTTGCGAGCGCTGCGAGCGGAGCCTAGGAATACACGATCATTCCGGCATCGTTTGGGACGAGGTGGTGGGCTATCTGCTGACGATGCTGGCCGTGCCGTTTTCCTGGCAGGCCGCTGGGTTGGGTTTCGTGCTGTTCCGGCTGTTCGATATTGTGAAGCCATGGCCGATTCGGTGGCTGGATCGGAGCGTGTCCGGCGGCTTGGGGGTGATGTTGGATGATGTACTGGCCGGGGTGTTCGCGGCAGGCTGTTTGTATGTGCTGCGCCCATGGTTGGGTTTTTGAAAAATTAAAGCTTGCTTAATTTCTGAGGATTCTGGTATATTATATGCAGATGACGCGGGGTGGAGCAGTCTGGTAGCTCGTCGGGCTCATAACCCGAAGGTCATAGGTTCAAATCCTGTCCCCGCTACCAA
>NZ_JBTEKS010000256.1:0-6345 GCF_054333355.1 Methylomagnum sp.
GCTCACCTCGGGCTGATGGCCGCCGCCTTCAACCTGCTGGTCGGCTGGTTCGGCCTGACGGCGGACGAGGAGGATGGCTTCGTGCCCCTGTCCATCGCCGAGTTCGGGTTATAAGCACCGAAAACTAGCACCATTGGTTAACAAATAACAACCGGGGATTCTCAAGCTAAACGCCTGCTTGACGGCTGATTATTCAGGGCTTGCGCAGCGCTGAGGCATCGAAGCTGAACGCGCTTTGATAGGTCAGGGCAAATAACAAGGCAACCATCCTGAGTAAGGGTTTGGCCGCAAACAACGTCCCGACTTCCGCCGCGAAGTCGCGCCCGTCGCGCAACAGGGCTTCAACGAAGGCTGGCCCCGCGTGCCCGTAATGTCGCCCGGCGGTGGTCTTCAAGTCATCCGCCAGCGTTCGCCCATCGGGGAAGCCTTGCAGGTCATCGAAGGTGTCATGCTTCCGGTCGCTGGGACGTTCAGCAGGCGCACCAAGTTACGTAGGTTGGGCATGACTGTATGCCCGATCCATAGCGCTATTCAGGTATCTACGCGGATTGTTCCGAGAATTCGAGCCGCAACATGAGTTGCACCAAACCCTCGTCGGCTTTTTCCCCCGCCTCGGCGACGGCCCGGACCGCCTCATAGAGTTTGATGGCCACCGCCCATTCGGCGGGATCGAATTCATCGAAGGTATATTCCGGGTGCTTTTCCATGACGGCCAGGGTCGAGCGCACGAACCCTTCGTTCTCGTCGGCCTCCGAGTGTGCCTGCCGCGCTTCCGCGTCGAAGTCGGCCAGTGTCGGCAGATGGCGGACCATGTCCGCGAGGCCCGCCTCGGCTTGCTCAATCCAGCCGTTTTCGTCCTCGGCGCGGGCATCGTCAAGATCGTTGAGCGCGTCCCGGAGTTCGGTGCCGATGGCGTCCCCGTTCTCCCGCAATCGCAATGAGCGCTGCAATAGGATTTGGCTTTTCAAGCCCCGTAGCGATGCCTGCATTTGCTGGAATTGTTGGTCGGAGAGGATGGGTTTCAGGGTGTCGGGCATGGCGGTGTGGGGGGCGATTTATGGCTTTGTGGTTGGGAGGTTGGCGGGGGCAGCGGGCTGGTTCAGCCGTTCCAGTAGCAGGATGATTTCAGCGGCTTGGTCGTAACTTAGGGCGGGATTGTCGGCTAGGGCGGGGTCGCGGCTACCGGCGGCGATGGCATCCAGCGCGTCGAGTAGTGGAGATAAATGGGATAGTAAGTTCGGATCAGTCCATAATGTGCGCAAAGTCTCGGATGCCTTGTCTGACTTATTTAATGACAGCCACTCGCTCATATGAGCGCATAAACGTCCAGGCCCGTCGTGATTTTCGCCCCCATCACGGCGATAACTCAAAAAACATTCTAGCGCCCGCTGTCGGGTGGCGGTGGCGGCTTGAGGCTGGTCATGGGCGGTTTCGATGTCACAAAAGGTTTCCCAGAAACTCCAAGGCTGAGTGGCATGACCGTAGGCTTCATTGCATTCGATTGCGCGGCGGATTTGGGCGCGAGCCTTGGTGAGGCGGTTCAGCTTGCGGAACGTCCCGGCTAAGTTGTTTCTAGCTTTACCCTCGTTGGCAAGGTCGCCGAGGGTTGCAAATTTATCCGCCGCTTGGCCGTGAAAGGCGGCGGCGTCTTCCAGCCGGTTCATGCGGTCGTAGAGGTTGCCCAACTGGCCGATGGTACTGGCCTGCCCGGCGACATTTTTTTGTTCAATCTCAATATTCAGAGATTTCTGGTAAGCGTGTTCCGCTGCGGCATAGTCGTCGGTTTCCTGATGGACTCGACCGATTTGATGCCAAGCCGCTGCCACCTCACTTGGCTCGTCCAAGGCGGCGAAACTATCACGAGCAGCGGTATAGATCGAAAGAGCTTCCGAGTAGCGTCCTTGCAGCAAACGTACCGTGCCGAGTTGACCTTTACCAATGGCAACTTGCCGAGCATCTCCCTGTTTTTGAGCCCGGCTAATACTTCTCTCATAAACCTCTACGGCCCGTTTATAACGACCCAAAACGGCTAGGCAATTCCCCAATTCGGTTAACGCTAAAATTGTCGCCATTCGTTGCGCACCGCTGTTCGGTCGCATATCTTCTATCCGCTCAAAACGCTGTTCCGCTTCCACCAGGACGGGAAGCGCCGCTTCCGCTGCACCGCCTCGACACAGAGTCCGTCCAAAAAACCAGCAAGCCGCTGCCAAATCCAAATCCGCATTTGGATAAGCCTCTTCTCCTGCCGCAACCGCTCGCCGATAAAGCCCTTCCGCCAAGTCCAGCGCTTCGCCAAGCCGCCCTAAGTTACTGGCTTGCTCAACGCGGCTCGCCTCCAAATTGAACCGCGCATGGCCCCATTCCCCATCCGGCACCCCCAAAGCCGTAGCTTCCACCGGCAACCCCGCCCGCCGCACCCGATGAATGCGATTCAGCGTAGCCTCCAACCCATCTGGCAACACCCCCGCCCGCGCCACGCAAAAATCCACTACAACCAGCCGCCATTCCCAAAAATCCGGCGCGGCCTGCGCTAGTTCCGCCACCAGATGCACCGGCAACCACAACACCAATAGCGTCCCGCAACTCTGCGCCAAGCTTTCCCGATGCAGATTGAAACCCTCCATCCGCGTCCGGCCCACCGCCTCCCGTAACCACGCATCCAAGCCAACGATCTGGACCAAGTCCGCTCCGGCGGACGCCTCCGCCAATTGCGCCTCGAAATCGGCGAAATTGGCACAGTCCCGCGCATTCACCACGCGGGGTAAAGCCACCAATCGACTCAACTGATCCCGCAAGCTATCGCGGTAAGCGGGCGGATCGTTGTACAAGGCCAACGCCAACCGGAAGCCCCGGTAATGCCGGACGATCTTCTCCAATCGTCGCCAAGCGTCGACGTGCTCGGAACGGACGGACGAAAATTCGGCAACGGCGGCCATCACGGCTGCGACAATGCCTGGGCGGCCCGCCGATAGGCATCCAGCGTCCGCACCGCCGGGTGGGTCTGCCGCCAGAAGCTGTTGTATTCCAGCAGCGCGAGGTTATAAAGGAGGAATCGCACCCGATCATCGTTGCGCTCCCCGTCGCCGTGGTCGATCTCCGCCAGCACCGGATAATCCTCACTGTTGAGGATGCGCCGGAAATCGGTCGCCAAATCCGCCACCGCCGCCCGCGCCGCTGGCTCGTCCAGACATTCCCCAGCCGCCGCCAAAAAGGCGTTGTTGAGCAAGCGGATTAAATGGCGCGGGTTGCCGCCGGAATACTCGATGAGGTAATCCACCGTGGCCTCGCCGTCGAACAGCGCCCGGTCCACCCGCCGATAAACCAATTCCCGCATCGCCGCATAAGCCTCGGGCAAGGGCGTCGGGTCGTTCCGCTCGCGCAGCTTAATCATCGGCAACACCTGCGAACGGAACGCCTCGTGAACTTGGCCTTCCTCGCTGGAAAGCTGGATGGGGGCGCAATAGATGAAATTGCCCTCTACCTGCTGCAATTGGTAGGCGTCGTCAATGAAAAAGCGCTGCCGATCCTTCTGGTTGAGCCGGTCGGTGCCATCGACGATGAACAGCAAACCCCGACCCCGCTGCTCGCATTCGATGGTCTCGTTGGCAGCGGCCACCAACGCATTGAAGGCGGCGGCAAATTCCGAAAAATGGTTGCGAACCACCGTGCGGACTTCCTCCTTATAGGTGGAGTTGACCCGGAACGACGTGGTAATGGCGGCGAATAACTTAGCGACGAAGGGCAGGCCGGTTTCGGCGGAAATGCCGGTTTTGATGTCGGCGGCATAGTCCTGGGTCTTCTCGTGCTTTGCCACCCGCTCCTCGAACCAGGCTTCCAATGGCTCCACATAGTCAGGGGGAATGCCGATGTCGTCCTCGTCCAGCCGGTCCAGCAGCGCCGACGCCAAGGCCAGAAGAATGTCGGGATAGCCGAGATTATTGATGTCGAGGGCGATCAAGGCATCCAGGAACACCACGAAAAACCGCTGAGGGTCATGCAGCGTATGGCAGAGTCGGCGGAGTTCCGTGCTTTTCCCGCAACCCCGGTGGCCCATCAGCAATTGGTACAAGCGGATGGGCGGGACTCCCCGGAATTCCAAGTCGGTCGGATGAATCCGCAGGGTTTTGTACAGCCAGTCATAAGTGAAATGACCACGGGCCACGCTGGTGTCGACGAACCACGGACTGCGGTCATCGACGGGCGTGTCGTAGTTCAGTTTGTCGGGGATTTCCCAGAATGAGTGGGCAGTGGCGTCGGTCATGGCGGGTTCCATCTGAATGTAAGGAATTGAAGTTGCAGGCAGTTTAACATTCGCCCTTAATTCCCGATGCCAATGACATAGCCCGGACACTAGTGTAGGGCGGGGATATACTCATGCCCGACGTTACCTTTTCGGCATTGCCAATGTCGGGCATGGGAGTACATGTCCGACCTACGAAACTCGATATATGACAATTAAGGCCACTCCCTGGCCCCGCCCCTCATCCCTCAAGGCGCACTCACCACCACCTCGTCACTGAACTGCCCCACCTCCTCATCCCCGATCACATACACCGCCGTATAGCGCCGCAACTCCGGCTTGCCCGCATCCCGCAAAGGCCGGTTATCCACATAGGGCGCCACCGTGTCGCGGGCCAGGAAGCTGTACTTGCCGGTGGCTTCGTCGAACACATAGATGTTCACGCTCCGTCCGCTGCTTGGGGAAGCTCAGCACCACGATGCCGCCGGTTTGATCCACGGCGCTCAGCGTCGGCTTGAGGCTGGCGAGGTCCGCGCCGTTGTCCGGCCCGACAATGCCCAGCAGGGCACCGAACGCCTCGGTGTAACCTACGCCCGCCTTGGTTTGCCGGGCCAGGGCGCGGCACAGGGCTTCGGCGTCGCGGCGGGCGGCTTTCTTTCTCCTCCGTCGCGTGCCGCGCCGCCGCCTGGGCCTGCACCTGCGCGGCGAACTTGGCGCGGGCGCTGGCCGCCGTGGCTTTGATTTGCTCCGTTTGGGCCTCGGTCAGGCCCAAGTCGGCCTGGTGGGCTTCGCCCTGGGCGGCGAAATTGTCCAGCCAGGCCAGAAAATCGTTGTCGGCAATGGGGATGAAGTCGGATTTAGCCATGTCATTGCTCCAGTGGTGAACGAAGATTCCGGCGGAACCGCGCCGGGCGGGGGACGGCGGGCCGAATCGGTTCGGCTCGCCGGAAAGGGTTCGCACCGGGGCGTCCAGACGCGCCGCACGGGCGGCAAGGCGGGCGGACTGGGACTCCAGCTACGGCAACAGGGCACCGTGTTATGGCAACTGGAGCCTCCGTTGCGCCGACTGGGTATACAGTTGAGACGACTGGAGTCCCAGTGACGCCGACTGGGCGTCCAGTGGCGGCCACGGGAATTCCCGTGGCCGTAATTGAGCCTCTAGGGATGGCCGCGGGCGCCCTGATGGAATAAAACTGTGCGATTGATCTGCTTATCCGCGCCCGCTTGGTGGGCCTTCGGACGGCATGTCCGACGCGATACAGCGAAGTAAGCAAGCTGGACTGGGGAGTGATAGTGGCAGGAATTTCCCCCTAGAATGGGAGGCAATTGTACAGATTTATCAAGATATACGCGGTGTACGGTCCACCATTGCGGCATGTGCCGGGTCCATCTGGACGCAACTGTTTCTTTTTGATTGTGAATGATGGGGGGTGATAAATAAGGAGCATTCGACGGGCAACAAAAAACCCGCAAGCCAAAGGGCTTGCGGGTTTCGCATTTGGAGTGAGGTCTCAATCAAATTCAACAAAAATTTCTGTAATTTCGGGGCTTGCGGCGATTCTGCATTTTTCTATGCCCCCAGATATGCCCCCACTTCGATTTAGCTTGCCGCCTTCTGGTCCGCTTTAGTCTTGGTGCGGACAGGCCAACATCGGCGGCTTGTTAAAACCCACGGGGCAAGAAGGCCAACCCCGGCAGGTTCAGCCGTTCGCGGCGCTCTCGCCCAAGAGCCGGCAAACGCTGGCTTTGCTTAGGCCGTACTCATTCATCAAGTCCTTGATGAGTGCGCCCCTCGCCCGCTTGGCCTTCATTTCCTCAATCTGGACGGGCGTTAGCTTGGCCTTCCGCCCGAACTCCACGCCTTTTTCCTTGGCCGCTTCAATGCCGTCTAGCTGGCGTTCCTTCCTGATTTCGGTCTCAAACTCGGCGATGGCGGACAGCATGTTGAACATAAACCGTCCGGTCGGCGTGGTGGTGTCTATGGCTTGGTCGATCACCCGAAGCTCCACGCCTTTCTCTTTGAGTCGGTCGGCGATTTGGGTCAAGTGCAGGGTGGACCGGGCCAGCCTATCAAGCCGGGAAATCACCAGCGTATCCCCGTCCCG
>NZ_JBTEKS010000257.1:0-6343 GCF_054333355.1 Methylomagnum sp.
CTGGCCGCCGAGGCGCTCCGCGAGAGCGAAGCGCGGTTCCGAACCTTGTTCGAGGCGTCCGCCGACGCCTTCATGCTGTTGAACGGAGAGGGACTCATCGACTGCAACGACGCCGCGCTGCGGATCTTCGGCTGCGCGTCACGACAGGAACTCCTCGGCCAGCACCCCGCCCGGTTTTCCCCGCCCCGCCAACCCGGCGGCGAGGATTCGCTCACCCTGGCCAATGAACTGACGATCACAGCCCACCAAATCGGCAGCCTGCGGTTCGACTGGCAACACCGCCGACCCGACGGCTCGGAATTTCCCGCCGAGGTCTTGCTGACCCGCATCGAATTGCAGGGCAAGCCGGTGCTACAGGTCACCATGCGCGACATCACCGAGCGCAAGGCGATACTGGCGGCCCTGGCCCAGGCCAAGGAAGCGGCGGAGCGCGCCAACCAGGCTAAATCCCTGTTCCTCGCCAACATGAGCCACGAAATCCGCACGCCGATGAACGCCATCATGGGGATGACCGAACTCTGCCTGGGGGCGGACCCCGATGAACGGCGGCACCATCATCTTCTCGGCATACGGACCGCCGCCCGCTCCCTGCTGCACATCATCGACGACATTCTGGACTTCTCCAAGATCGAGGCCGGCAGGCTGGACCTGGTGGACGAGCCTTTCACCCTGGCGGAGGTCTTCGAGCGGCTGGTGTCCTTGCTGAACCCCAGGGCGCAGGACAAGGGCCTGACGCTGACCATCCTCTTGGCGCCCGATCTGGCAAGGCGAACCCTGCGGGGCGACCCCCACCGCCTGGGCCAGGTGCTGATCAACCTGGTCGGCAACGCCATCAAGTTCTCCCATCAAGGCGAAGTGCGGGTAAATGTGGCCGAGGAGGGCCGGGACGCGGACCGGGCCACCCTGCACTTCGCGGTGCTAGACGAAGGCATCGGGCTCTCCCCGGCCGATCAGGCCCGATTGTTCCAGCCCTTCAGCCAGGCCGACGCCTCGACCACCCGGAACCATGGCGGCACCGGCCTGGGGCTGGCCATCAGCCGGCGCCTGGTGGAACTGATGCAAGGCCGCATCTGGGTGGACAGCCGGCTCGGCCAGGGCAGCGCCTTTCACTTCACCGTCCGGGTTGGATTCAGCGATCAAACGTCGGCCCCGCCCCCCGCCGCAGGCCCCCGCCGGATGGACAGCACGGGACTGGCCAGGCTGCGCGGGGCGGACATCCTGCTGGTGGAGGACGCCGAGCTTAACCAGGAGATGATGCGCGAACTCTTGGAGCAAGCGGGCCTCCGGGTCCGGCTCGCCAACAATGGGGAGGAGGCCCTGCGCGCCGTGGCCGAGGCCCTGCCGGACGGCGTGCTGATGGACTGCCAAATGCCGGTCATGGACGGCTTCGAGGCGGCCCGCCGGCTGCGCGCGGAGGCGCGTTGCCGGGACCTGCCCATCATCGCCCTCACCGCCAATGCCATGGCCGGGGACCGGGAGATGTGCCTGGCCGCCGGAATGAACGACTTCCTGGCCAAGCCGGTGGACTTCGGAGAACTGTACGCGGCGCTGGCGCGCTGGATCCGGCCGAGGCAGGCGGCGGGACTCGCCGCGCCCGCCCCAGCCGATTCCGGCCCGTTGCGATTGCCGGGCATAGATACGGCGCTGGGGCTGGCCCGGGTGGGCGGCAAGCCGTCCCTTTACCTGAAATTGCTGGCCAAGTTCCGCGATGGCGAATCCGGCCGGTTCCGGGAACGATTCCTGGAGGCCCAACGGGTGGGCGACTGGGACACGCTGACCCGTCTGGCCCACACCCTTAAGGGCACCACCCGCACCTTGGGGATCAACCAATTGGGCGACTTGGCGGACGGACTGGAGGACGCCGCCCGGCGCACTCAAACGGAAGGGCTGGCGGCGCGGTTCACGGCGCTCGACGCGGAATTTGGGCGGGTGCTGGCGGGACTCGCCGGGGTGGACGGAAGCGAGAACGTGGCCCCGGGCGCCACCGACCCCGCCAACTTGCGGCTCCTCCTCCGTGAACTGGACGGGCGGCTGGAGGAGCGCGACACGGCGGCCATCGAATGGGTGGCCCGGCTCGAACATGCCATGGCCGACAGTGAACTCGGGACCGAAGCCGGGGAAATCGGCCGGGCCATAGCCCGCTATGATTTCCTGGACGCGCGGGCGCGACTGCGGCGCCTCTCCGCGGTGCTTCGCTGTCCATCGCAATAACAAGGCAAGAATCATGGAAACAATCAGCCACACGAATGCGCGGGAGGCCATCCTGTTAGTGGACGATTCCCCAGCCATCCTCGATATTCTGGGCGAGATCTTGCGGCCCTTTTACCAGGTCAAGTTCGCCATCAATGGCCTGGATGCCCTCGCCCTCGCCCAACGGTCGCCCCCCAGCCTGATCCTGCTGGACGTGATGATGCCCGGCCTCAGCGGCCACGAGGTTTGCCGCCGCGTCAAGGCCGATCTCAGGACCCGCGACATCTCCAGCGGTTGAGGTCGCTCGGCCCCGAAGTCGGCAAGCTCGCAAAGGTTCACCACGCCGCCTGGCATTGGGCTTTTTGGGTGACCGCGAGGATTCGCGGTTCTGTTGCCAGGGCAATCGCGCCGTGTCCCTTCGGTCCCCTCTCTCGCCGACAGAGCGGCGCCGGGTCTTCTTGTCGAACGCCTTGCGCGCGCCTTCCAATCTCGCCCATTCCGTCAGCAGAAAAAGCTTGGGGATCGGGCTTCATGACTTGGTCCATGGATTTCCCTGATCGGCCGGGCGAGTTGTCCACAAGGCCCGCGTGAAGGATAAAGAAAAGGATAAATATAAGGATAAAAGGATAAGAGCCAAAAAAAGCGCTTTTTTTCTTTTTTAATCAAAGGCTTGCGAAATTGACCCTCGACCTATACCTACCGATTGCCTGTTTTTTTGGACGACCCTCGACCTATACCTACCGAAAAAACCCTGACCCTCGACCTATACCTACCTAACCCTCGACCTATACCTACCGAAAAATTGCCGACCCTCGACCTATACCTACCGGAAATTGCCTCGGGTCGCGGCTTGACGCTGTTGCGGAAACACCGAAAAAAGCCTTGCCTCGACCTATACCTACCGAGACCCTCGACCTATACCTACCGAAAAATGCCTCGACCCTCGACCTATACCTACCGGCTTTTTGTATTTATCCCCGACTTATCCACAGGCTCCCCGGGTGTTTCTACGGCGGTGGCTTGGCGCTTGTTGGCGGCTTTCACTTGCGCCACGAATTCCCGGGAAGGCGAGAGGACGTAACGCGCATCCTCAATCTTGCCCCGTGGGCCGGTGATGAGGTCTTTCTTTACGCTCATCAGCACGCCGCCCGCCTTAAGCTCGTTGAAGACGGCGTCCAGGACATTGACGGCGTCGGTGGTGCGCTTGTAGCCCTCCAGCAGGGCGCTGTCGCGCTTGATGGTGCTGAAGCGGATTTCGAAGGGCGTGGTGAGGCTGGCGAAAGTGAATTTCAGGGATAGCTGCTTATGCAGCCACCGGGCTAGTTGTGTGGTGTGCCCCATCATCTGCGCGTAGTTGAATTGCCGGTAGGTAACGGCGTCAATCGCTTGTGTTACCAAGGGATGGAATTGGACCAGCCATTTGGCGTCCGGGTCTTCGCTGAGTTGGGTTCTGGATACCGCCGATAATCCGGTGATGTAGGCGCTCTTGGTGAAGCCCTCCCAGTTCTTATTGTCCACTGAATGTATTTCGATGATGCTTCCGGCCAGTATGTTGAGGCTCAAGATGATCTCTTGATAAGAGCGGGCGTGCCCCCGCCTTTTTAGTTCTTCACGGAGCGCGTATAGGGTGAATATCACCCCGCTCCGATAGGTTTGCTTATTGAAAAAGCCGCTTCTTTGCTCGGCGGCGATTTTCCTGAGGGCGTCTTCGATTAGTTCCTCGTTGGCGCTGGGGTAGTAATCGGTTTCCGTCCGGGTCTTTTCATCCAAGATGCGGGCCGCCTGTATGCGGGCCTCAAGCATTTGACCCCGGTATTGAAACCCGATACACAGCAAGCTAAGGAAGCCCTTTTCCTTGCGGATCTTGGTCATCTGCTGCCGTGAAACCGAGTAGCGGGGGATGCTGTCCCACAGGTCGAAGGTGTTGGATAACCTGTCCCGCTCGATTTCGGTGTTGCACAGAAAGGTTTGGAACAGGTCCAGTTGATTCCCTTGGAAATCGGACTCTGTCGGAGGGGTGAGGGGCTTTTCCTGGTCGGTGGTTGTCATGCGGCGTTCTGTGTTTCTCGAAGTTTTTAAGCATCCCAGCCGGGCTTGATTCAAACGGCGCCGCGCGATCCCCTGCGGCCTCATCATGTCAACGGCGACTTCAAGCGGGATCGCCCGCATTATCGCGCTCGGCGCGGGCGTTCTTTCCCTTCGGCGGCCCCGACGAGGGAGGATGTTTCTGAATTCCTATTGATTTTTACGCTTCCCTTACAGGCTCGTCCCCAGTTTATACGGCTTTTTTACCCCCTCCCGCTTAGGATATAACCCTCACGCTGCGCCGCCAACGAGGCGGCGCCCTCCAACCATATCGAGGCGGAATCCATGGACATCCTGTTTCTCGCGCTGACGATACTCTTCTTCGGCCTCACCCTCGCGCTGGTGTACGGCTGCGACCGGCTCGGGAGGCCGTCATGAGCGGTCTATATCTCATCAGCGGCGTCCTCGCCCTGGGGCTGTTCGTCTATCTGGTGGCGGCCCTGTTCTACCCGGAGAACTTCTGATGACCAGTGACAGCTTCCTCCAAATCGCGCTTTATCTGGGCGCGTTGTTAATCCTGGCGAAACCGCTGGGCGCCTACATGGCGTGGATATACAGCGGGGAATTCACGGGCCGGGTGCGTTGGCTCGCGGGTTTCGAGCGGCTGATTTACCGCCTGTGCGGCGTCGGGCCGGAACGGGAAATGCGCTGGACCGATTACGCCGGGTCGGCGCTGGCGCTCAACCTGTTGGGCGCGCTGGCGGTCTATGCCCTGCAACGGCTGCAAGCCTGGCTGCCCCTGAATCCGCAGAACCTGCCCAATGTCGGCCCGGACTCCGCCTTCAACACGGCGGTGAGCTTCGCCACCAACACCAACTGGCAGGGCTACGGCGGCGAGACCACCCTGAGCTATCTCACCCAGATGCTCGGCCTCACCGTGCAGAACTTCGTGTCCGCCGCCACCGGCATGGCGGTGCTGGTGGCCCTGATCCGGGGCTTCTCCCGCAAGAGCGCCGACACCCTCGGCAATTTCTGGGTCGACCTGACGCGGGGCACCTTGTACATCCTGCTGCCCTTGTCGTTCCTGCTGTCCCTGGCCCTGGTGAGCCAGGGCGTGGTGCAGACCTTCGGCGCCTACCAGACCGTACCCTTCGCCCAGCCGGTGGCCTATGAACAGGCCAAGCTGGACGAGGCCGGCCAGCCGCTGAAGGATGCCGAAGGCAAGCCCGTGGCCGAACCGGCCACGGCGACGGAACAGACCCTCGCGCTGGGTCCGGCGGCCTCGCAAATCGCCATCAAGCAGCTCGGCACCAACGGCGGCGGATTCTTCAACGCCAACTCGGCCCATCCCTTCGAGAATCCCACGCCGCTCGCCAACTTCCTGGAGATGCTGGCGATCCTGCTCATCCCGGCGGCGCTGTGCCACACCTTCGGCGCGATGGTGGGGGACACCCGGCAGGGCTGGGCCATCCTCGCGGCCATGACGGCGGTGTTCGCCGCCCTGGTGTTCGTCGCCGTGCCCTTGGAGCAGGCGGGCAATCCGAATCTGCCCACGCTGGGGGTCGATCAGGCCGCTTCGGACACCCAGCCCGGCGGCAACATGGAAGGCAAGGAGGCCCGCTTCGGCATCGCCGATTCCGCGCTGTGGGCGGTCGCCACCACGGCGGCCTCCAACGGCTCGGTCAACGCCATGCATGATTCCTTCACGCCGCTGGGCGGCATGATCCCGCTGTGGCTGATGCAACTGGGCGAGGTCATCTTCGGCGGGGTCGGCTCGGGGCTGTACGGCATGATCGTGTTCGCCATCGTCGCGGTGTTCGTGGCCGGGCTGATGATCGGCCGCACGCCGGAGTACCTGGGCAAGAAGATCGAAGCCTACGAGATGAAGATGGCGGCCATCATCATCCTGATTCCGCCCCTGGTCGTCCTGGTGGGCACCGCCGTCGCGGTGCTGGTGGAGCCGGGCAAGGCCTCGGTCGCCAACCCGCAAGCCCACGGCTTCAGCGAAATCCTCTACGCCTTCACGTCCGCGACGGCTAACAACGGATCTGCGTTCGGCGGCCTGGGGGCGAACACAGGGTTCTACAACGCGTCACAGGGGTTCGCAGAGCTGGTCGGGCGGTTTCTT
>NZ_JBTEKS010000258.1:0-6321 GCF_054333355.1 Methylomagnum sp.
GGGCGTCGTGGTTCGTGCTTGCGGGGAAAACGCGCAATTGTAGTCAAGGGAGGTGCGGAAAGACGGAAGTAGTCGTCGAGCCCGAGTTGCCGGGCGACGTGCGCCGCGACGGCGCGGCTGTCCCCGGTGAGCATCAGGCAGCGGAGCCCCAGGGCCTGGTCTTGTCGAAGACAACCGCTTGGAGATTCCGCGCGCGCTCGAAAGCGGCCCGGTTCGGGGTTGTAAGTAGCTGTCCAAAAATAAGTGAAACAATCTTCACGTTGAGGGGAAAATGGTGTAATTCCACTCACCATGGAAGTCAGCCTTTTGGAGGTTGATTTTGCTGAATTCCTCATCGGTTACCCGAAGACCTTTAGGGGAGGTATGGGTGTCGATCTCCGCCTGAATTTTCAGGCCTGTCCGGGTGGTTGTGTTGGCAATCAAGTTGACGATGACTTCATGGCTGATCAAAGGCCTTCCCCGCCAGTTCAGGCTGATATGGCTGAACATGCGATGCTCAATCTTGTTCCACTTGCTCGTGCCCGGCGGGAAATGGCACACGGTAATCCGTAGCCCAGTTTCGTCCGCCAGTCGCTGCAACGCCACCTTCCACAATCGAACCCTGGCTCCGTTGCTGCCGCCACCGTCCGCGGTGACCCACAGTTCCGTCGCCGCCGGGAACGGGAGCGGCCCCTTTTCTCCCACCACCGGAGCAAGGTCTCTACGGCAAACTCGGACGTGTCGTGATCCACGCCCACACTGACCCAACCCAGGTTGGCCGTCGTGTCGTACATCCCGTACAGATTGGCTTTGCCCAACGCTCATCCACGAAGTCGTACACCCGAACCGGTTCGGGATCGCCCTTTGGACGCCATTCCCGCCCGCCATTCTTAAAGTCCCCGACCAGTTCCTTTTTCTTGGTATCCACCGAGACGACGGGCTGCCCTCGGCGCTGGAACTCCTCGACCCGGCCATGAATATATCGAACTGGGCATCCCGGTCCGGGTGGCCGGCGCCCTCCTTGGTTTTTTGATTCCCCTGAAGACGGTAGCCCGACCCTTCCAACAAAGCCGCCACGGCCTGGCGACCAATCCGGTACCCTTGGCGATTGAGGGCCACGGCCCATTGGCAAGTCCAGCGGAGCGGGTTCTCCGGGTCGCCTCGGGTGGACGGCTCCACCAACGCCTCCAGCGCGTGTATCAGCCCCGGTTCCTGCTCGGTCAACTTGTTGCGGCCACCGCCCGCCTTCCGAACTCGATCCTCAGGAAGCCGCGCTTGATCCGGGGATTGCCCTACGCCCTCACGATAGAGCGTGGTCCGTCCTAAGCCGGTGGCCTTGGCCACGAGCGAGCGTTTGCCCACCGTACCTCAGGGCCTCCGCTTCCGCGGCCGCCCACACCCGACGGCCTCGCTCATCCAGAACCGCAGAAACGCGTTCAAATTCCTTGCGAAGGGTATCGATGATGTCTTCGGTATCCATGCGGACATCATCGGCTGCCCCTACAACTTGTTCCACTTGTTTTTGGACAGGCACTAAGCCCAAACCCCATAGAGGAAATGCATCAGCCGGTCGAAATTTTTGCGCCGCCAGCCCAGCAGCGCGTTCAGGGAATGTCCGGTCAGGCGCTGGAACCAGGCGTCATAAGGCACCCCGGCATAGGTGTATGAGCGCCCAACTCGTGCAGGGCGAAGAACAGGAAGATCAGCGTGTAGGCGAGGCGCGAGAACACGAAATGTCGATAACTGAGCGCGAATCCACGGCGGCAAGGGCGACCAGGATGTTCTCCGCCAGCCAGTCGATGCGGTTGACGGGATGGACGGCCAGGATGATCCATTCGGCCAGGAAGATGGCCGTGAGTCCCAGCAGATAGGGAAGTCGATGATTTCGGGTATGGGGGGAATTCCTGCTCATGTTCGTTAGAGGAAAGTCGTCGCGGGCGGGTTCGGCACTCGGAGAGCGGAATCCCGGCCATCGGGCGGGCCTGCCCTGTCACGACGCCTTGAGTCCCAGTTCCGACCTAACCAGCGGGCCTTTGCCCTGCCGCACCCGCACGCTGGTCGGGAATATCCGGTCGGGCCGAAGGCTTTCGGCGTTGACCAGATAATCGCGGATGGCGCTGGTCCGCGCCTGCGCCAGGAGCCGTAGCCGGGTGCGGCTGATGGCGGCGGGGTCCAGCAGCGCCCGCCGCATCGCTTCCACCGACGCGGGCGCGGTTTGGCCGGTCTCCCGCCGATAGAGCCTTTCGAGATAGCGCTGGCGGTCGCTCTCGCTGAGCACGGTGGCGCGGAGAACCTCGGGATCGGACGCCGGGCGGCCTTCCGCCATCAATTTGGCGATCTTGAGGCGGTCGGTCAGGCCTTGCCTATCCCGCTCCGGCCCCGCCACCCCGGTGATCTGAAGGTAAAGCGCGGGCCGCTCCCGCAACGCCTTCGCCAAGGTCGAGAGCTGATCCGCCTGCGCGGTGCCGAGTTCCGCCTCGCCGGGACTGAACCCCACGAACCGCGATTCCGCGCCGCCGCCCCCGCCCCCGCCCAGCTTCGCCAGCAGGTTGAAGGGCGAGGTCGCGACCTTCCGTATCAGGCCGCGAAACACCTGACCCACCAGCCCCGTGAAGCTGACCTTGGGTTTACTCAAATCGCCCCGGATGGGCAGATTGAGATCGATCCGGCCCTTCGAATCCTTGAGCAAGGCGATGGCGAGGTGCAGGGGCAGGTCGGGCGCTTTCGAGTCCCGCACCGGCTCGCCCAGAACGAGACGGGTGAGGACGATCTTGTTGCGCGAATCGAGCCGTCGGTTCTTCAAGCGGTAATCGAGGTCCAGGGACAGCTTGCCCATCTTGATCCGGTAGCCCGCGAACTTGCCGGAATAGGGCGACAGGGTGGTCATATCCAGGTTGGTGAAGCGCATGTGGACATCGGCGAACTGCACCGGGCTGAGCAGGTTGAGCTGGCCCTCGATCTTCACGGGCGCGTAGGGGTCCACCCGGCCCTCCAAACGCACTTGGGCGGACTGGCCCGGCTTTGAATTCACGCCCTGGATGGTGCCGTGCAAGTCCTCGATGCCGGTGGAGAAATGGGGTTGGATGGACTGGTCGGTGAAATCCGCGTGGGAGTTTTCCAGGCGGATCGTCTCCACGGCGTAGGACATGGTGGGCTGTTTGGTCTTCGGCGGTTCTTTGGGCGATTCCGGCGGCGGGCGGGGCAGCGCTTCGGTCAGGTTACGGCCATTCATTTTGAGACTCCCGGACACCGGGGCCTTCGGAAACGGCCGCGCGTTGGGAGGCAATCTGTCGCGTCGTCCGCACGCCAACCCTGCCTTGGTCGATCCGAAAGCGTCAGCTTCATGGATAATGATCGGCAAACAATGACGATTCATCCGCCCGTGCCGGCCAAGGACAACCCCATGGTGAACAATCCCGATCCCCCTTCGGCGGCTTCGATCCGGTCGTCGGCCGCCCGGTCCGGCCGCATGGCGGTGGCCGTGGCCGGCTTGAGTCTGGCGGGCTGCGTCGCGACCGCTCCCCAACCCGTCGGCACGCTCACCCACGGCGTCGCCTCGGGCGAAGTCACCGACCACAGCGCGGTGGTCTGGGCGCGTCTGGACCGGCCCGGCACTCTGGCCGTCCGCCTGGAGCCGGTGGCCGGCGGGACCGCCCTCGCCCGGACCGCCCCGGCGGACGCGGGCCACGACAACACCGCCGCCATCCGCTTCGACGGCCTGCGGCCAGACACCGAATACGCCTACCGGGCCAACAACGGGGGTCCCCAAGCGGTGGCGGGGCGGCTGCGGACGGCGCCGTCACCCGATGCCCCGCGCCCGGTCCGCTTCGCCTGGGGCGGCGATGTGGCCGGGCAGAACGTGTGCCGGGACAGCCGCGAGGGCTTCCCCATCTTCGACGCGCTGAACCGGACCCGCTGGGATTTCTTCATCGCCCTGGGCGATATGGTCTACGCCGACAACGAATGCCGGGCGGAGGGCGCCTTCGGGAACGCGCAAGTGGCGGGCGGGTTCGGCCCGGCGGTGGACTTGCCGGGGTTCTGGACGCATTGGCGCTACGCGCGGGAGGACCGGGCGTTCCGGGAGTTCCTGGCCGCCACGCCCTATCTGCCGGTGTGGGACGACCACGAGGTGATGGACGATTTCGGCCCGGGCGAGGACACCCGCGCCGAGCCGCCCTACACGCCGGGCCAGCATTTGTTGCCGGTGGGCCTGCGGGCCTTCCTGGACTACAGCCCCCTGGACCCGACCGCCGACGCGGGGCGCCTGTACCGGAAGCTGCGGTGGGGCCGGCACGTCGAATTGTTCCTGCTGGACACCCGGCGGTACCGGGACGCTAACGCCGCCGCCGATTCCGTCAGCCAGCCGAAGAGCCTGCTGGGGCGGGAGCAACTGGCCTGGCTCAAAAGCGCCCTGAGACAGTCCGGCGCGACCTGGAAGTTCATCATCACCAGCGTCCCGCTGACCGTGCCCACCGGCTGGCCACCGGACAAGGGCCGGGACGGCTGGGCCAACAACGGGGGCGCCACCGGCTTCGAGCGGGAACTGCTGGACCTGCTGCGGTTCATGAGGGACGCCGACATCCGCAACGGCGTGTGGCTGACCACCGACGTGCATTTCGCGGCGGGCCACCGGCTGCGGCCCTTCGCCGACGCGCCCGGGTTCCTGATGTACGAATTCATCTCCGGCCCCATGAGCGCGGGCCTGTTCCCCAACCGCGCCCTGGACCCCACCCTCAACCCGGAGCGCCTGTTCTTCTTCGGGCCGGACGACGCCAGGCAGGTCCGCGGCTGGCGGGAGGCCAAGCACTGGCTCAACTTCGGCGACATCCAGGCCGGGGCCGACGGGGGGCTCCGGGTCGCCATCACCAATGCCCTGGGCGCGACCGTCTGGCGGAGCGAACCCCTGCGGCCTCAATGAAGGGGCGGCGCGGGCCGGTTGTGGGAGGATATGAAGCGGGGGGCGTCGATTCGGCGGGGCGTCGTCCGCCCTGGCGGGCGGGCGCCTTTCGCCGGAGAAGGGATGCCGGACGGGGGGGCCGACCGGGAATCCACGGCGGTGGTCTGGCGCTCGGCCAAAGCGGTCACCCGGCCATGCCGATAGCGGCCATTCCTCAATGACCGCTATTGAAGAAGCCGATGAATGGCTGGTGATTCCTCCATACCAGACATTAGCCTTCCGCCTTTCCTTGCCAGCGCAGGAGACGTATCCGTATCCTAGCTGTTCCGTTAGCCAACCGTGCGGACCGCCATGCGCTCAGAACAACAACAAAACCCGATACGTATCCTCCACCTTTCCGACGTCCATTTCGCCACGGGCAAGGCCTGGGACTCGGACCCCGTGCTGCGGGCGCTGGCCCGTCACATTGGCGATGAAGTCCAACGGGGCCTGGTGCCAGACTTGGTGGCCCTGACCGGCGATCTGGCCTTTTCCGGGAAGGCCGGGGAATACGCCCTGGCCCTCGACTGGCTGTCGAACCGGCTGTGGCCCGTCTTGCCGAAAGGCTTCCCCCGCGAGCGGCTGCTATTGGTGCCGGGCAACCACGACGTGGACCGGAGCGCCGTGGGTTTTGTCGCCAAGGCCATTCAGAAAGCCCTGCTGGATCAAGCCAGTCAGGACGACATCGCCAAGCTGTTGGCGGATGCGGGGGAAAGCGAGACCTTGCTGAAACGCCACGCCGCGTATCTGGACTTTCTCGGCCAATGGCACAGCGGCATTCACCCATTCCCCTGGTGGCAGAAAACCTTCGACATTCGCGGCACACGCCTCCACATCGCCGGGCTGGATTCCGCTTTTCTAGCCCACGGCGACGATGACCGCAGCCGACTTCTCATCGGGCGCTACCAACTCCATCAGGCGGTGCTGGTCCCGGAGGCTGAACAAGCCGATTGGCGGCTCGCCCTGCTGCACCACCCCTGGGATTATCTGGCCGAATGGGACGGCCACGAGGCCCGCGCCGCTGTCCACCTTCATTGCGACCTGCTGTTGCGCGGCCATCTGCATTTCCCCCAGACCGAGCGCATCCTGCCGCCGGACCCGGCCCGCGCCTGCCTGGAACTGGCGGCGGGCTGCGTGTACGAGAACAGCCGCTATCCCAACGCCTTCCAGTGGATCGAGTTGTACCCAGCGCCCCGGCGGGTGAAGCTGTTGTTCCGGACCTGGCTGCATGGGGCTTGGGGCGTGGATCGGAACATCCCCGGCTGCCCGGCGGGCGAGGCGGAGTATCTGTTGGAGGGGGCGAAGCCGGGAAATCCATCGCCGGGACCACATGCCGGGGGGATTCCCGGCGGCGGGCACTATCAGGCCCGCCTCACCGGCAATGGTGCCATCGCCCAAGGGCCGGG
>NZ_JBTEKS010000259.1:0-6192 GCF_054333355.1 Methylomagnum sp.
ATGTCGTCGAGGCTGGTAAAGATCATCGTAGGAGTGCCATTAAGGAAAGATTGAGGGAAATATTGCTTGATTTTACCCTGACAGCCTTAAAGTAACAATTGTGAACAATATACTTATGATAATTTGGGAACATCTCTATTGTTATGTAATCTTTCCAAATGTGGCTGCTACCAGTATTAAAGCTGATGTCTTTGTTGGCGCTATAGACTAAGCTGCGCTTTAGTTTTGCAGCTTCGCTTATTAAGCCATCATTGGCTGGTATCGGTGTAAGCGGTTCTTTGTATTCTTCGCCGGTTCTGTAATTGGCTACATATTTTTCATATTGTTGAGTTTTAGTATTCAGCTTCCTAAAATGAACCCGCACATCTCGCCATTCAAAAAGCAATTGCCCTATATAATAATTCAATGCCAGCAGATAGCTTCTTAAAATTGTAGCTGAATTGCTTTGCTTTAATTTTAATGTGATTGAGTTAACATAGTCGTCCGTCAGCGATGTGACGTGATGATTAAATTGCGATACTGACTGAATGTAACGGGGCAATACTTCAAAAAAATGCCTATCAATTTGATATTTAAAAGAGACGGGTATAATAATATGCTGTTTTTTATCTAAAATTTCATCAATGCCTTCCTGCAACAAAAGCAGCCTATTTTTCTCCTCTTCAATTTTAGTGCGTTCTTTTTCGAGAAAAACTTTTTCTTTGTTTAGCTTTGCCAGATCAAGTTCATCCTCAATTACCTTTTTTATCTCTTCTCTTTTTAGTGAATAGTAATCATCAATAGCTTTTTTATCTCCCAGAAGAATTTCCCATGCATGTATTTTATATCTAGATTCCTGCCTTTTGAGTATTTTTAGCATCACCGGAAGCGCAACCATAAATGAAACCAACCAAGAGAAAAGGAAGGCGACAAAAACCGCAGACCTATTTTCCTTTGTTATCTCAAAAAACTCGCTGAGTGCCACAAACTCCCCAATAAGAATCGCAGCACCGCCAGAAAAAGATAAAGCTTTTAGCCAAAGAGCCATCAAACCGAAAAAGAAGCAGGGCTGCTCCAATGCCAGATATTGCTCCGATTAACACAAAAACAGCTGAATCCATTTCTGATTATTCTCTATATGCGAATATTAAAAGACCAGCCAAAAATACGTAGATATTTGAGAGTATAACCTCCGAATTAGCTGCCTAAATTCCGGGGCTTACAAATTGCGCTGCGCTACACTTTGCGATGGATGACAACGTTACACTTCACTGATAACCCAGTCAATCATGCAAAAGCTGGCTTGCACAAAATATAGAGATCACTTGTCCAGATATAAGTGTGACTGCCTTGAGCGCCAAACGCTAAAGCAATTGAACCCATGACCGACTTCCATTTCCTCCGCCCCTGGTGGCTGCTGGCCCTGCCTCTCCTCGCCATTCTATTGTGGGCGCTGTACCGCCAACGGCGCGGCGGCGGCGACTGGCGCGAGTTCTGCGATGCCGGCCTGCTGCCCCATATCCTGATTGACTCGCCCGCCCGCCCGGCCCGCAATCCCCTGTGGCTCGCGGCCCTGGCCGGGATACTGGCTGTGTTAGCGTTGGCCGGTCCCGCCTGGGAACGGCTGCCCACGCCCGTTTTCCGCAACCTCTCGGCGCTGGTGGTGGTGCTGGACCTGTCCATGGCGATGGACGCCGCCGACCTCAAGCCCACCCGGCTGGAACGGGCGCGGTTCAAGATCGACGACATCCTCCGCGCCCGCAAGGACGGCCAAACCGCCCTGGTGGTCTACGCCGGGGATGCCTTCACCGTCACGCCGCTGACCGATGACGCCGCCACTATCGCCGCCCAGTTGTCCGCCCTCGCGCCCCGGCTCATGCCCGTGCAGGGCACCCGTCTGGATTTGGGGTTGGAGATGGCGGCGCGGCTCCTCAAGCAAGCCGGGTTGAAAACCGGCGACGCGCTGCTGGTCAGCACCAGTGAAGGCGCGGCGGGGGCGGAAGATACGGCGGCGAAGCTCCGCGCCGATGGCTACCGGGTGTCGGCGCTGGGTGTCGGCACCGAGTCGGGCGGTCCTGTGCCCTTGGCGGAAGGCGGCTTTTTGAAGGACTCGCGGGGCAATATCGTCATCCCTAAACTGGAAGCCGCCGCGCTGCGGCGCTTGGCCGAGACGGGCGGCGGGCTTTACCGCGAGATGGATTCGGGGTCGGGCGATTTGAATGCCTTGCTGGGTTTCATCGACCACCGCACCGAGACCGCCGAATCAACCGGCAGCCCCATGACGATTGAGCAATGGCGGGAGGCGGGGGTGTTTTTGCTGCCGCTGCTGTTGCCCTTGGCAGCGCTGGCGTTCCGCCGGGGCTGGCTGGGTCTGTGGCTGGTGATCGCCCTCGCGCCCGCGCCGCAATCCGCCGAAGCCTTCGAATGGCGGGATTTGTGGCTGACGCCCGACCAACGCGCCCAGCGGGATTTCGCGGCGGGCGACGCCAAGGCGGCGGCGGAACGCTTCCAAGACCCGGCCTGGAAAGCCGCCGCCGAATACAAGGCGGGCGATTACGAGCAAGCCGCCAAGGCGTCGGAAAAGCTCGACACAACCAATGGCCAGTACAACCGGGGCAACGCGCTCGCCAATCAAGGCGAATTGGCGCAGGCGCTCAAGGCGTATGACCGCGCCTTGCAGCTCGATCCCAAGAACGAGGACGCCGCCTACAACCGGAAATTGGTGGAGGAGGCGCTGCGCAAGCAGCAGGAAGAGCAGAAAAAACAGGAGCAAAAGGATCAGCAGCAAGGGCAGGACCAGGGACAGGAGCCTCAGCCATCGCAGTCCGGGCAGGATGGTCAGAAATCGCAGCAACAGAACCAGGACGGCCAGGGGCAACCACAGCAAGGCAAGGATGGGTCCGACTCGTCATCGGCGCAGAACCAGCCGGACGCGGGCCAGAGCGGCGACCAAAAGGATCAACAGCCCGACCGTTCCAATCAGGCCGCGCCGGAAAAGAACCAGCCATCGGACAAGGAGGGCAAGTATCCGTCGGCCAAGCCAGCCCAGCCCATGCCCCAGCAACCCGCCGATCAGGGCAAGCAAGCCGAGCCGAAGTCCGCCGCACCCGAGTCTGAATCCGAAGCCTCCTCCGAGACCCGGCAGGCGCAGGAGCAATGGCTGCGGCGCATCCCCGACGATCCGGGTGGGTTGCTCAAGCGCAAGTTCTATTACCAGTATCGGCAACGCCAGCAACAGCAATGAATGGAGCGGAATCCATGGTGAATCACAGGACTTACGCGCTCTCCCCCTTCTCTCTCAGGAAGAAGGTGGGGATGAGGGAAGCAAAAAAGGAAAAAAGCTTTATTGTTAATCCCCTCACCCCAGCTCTCTCCCTGAGGGAGAGGGAGCAAAAAGGAGGGGCGGCAGGCATGATGCGCTTCGTTTGGCTATGTCTGGCGCTGCTCTTGCTGCACGCCACGCCCGTTCTGGCCGCCGCCAAAATCGAGGTCAGCCTGGACCGCAACCCGGTGCCGCTGAACGAATCCTTCACCCTGATTTTCTCCGCCTCGGAAAGCCCCGACGACGATCCAGATTTCAGCCCCTTGGAAAAGGATTTCGAAGTCATGGGCCAGACTCAGAGCAACCAGTTCTCCTTCAAAAATGGCCAGTCCGCCCGCAGTATCGAATGGCGGCTCACGGTGATGGCGAAGCGGGCGGGCACCCTGGACGTTCCGCCCGTCGCCTTCGGCAGCGACCACTCCGAGCCGTTCTCCGTCACCATTATCCAGGGCGCGGCGGGACGCGGCGCGGCGGCGGACGAGGATGTTTTGTTGGAAGTGGACGCCGAGCCGAAGAACCCTTATGTGCAGGCCCAAGTCATTTATACCGTCAGGGTGTTCAGCCGGTTCCAAATGGGCCAGGCCCGCTTGGCAGGCCCGGAGGCGGCGGACGCCTTGATTCAGCAATTGAATGGCGAGCAACAGAGCATCGCCACGCGGAACGGCGTGCAGTACCGGCTCACCGAAGTCCGTTACGCCCTGTTCCCCCAAAAGAGCGGCAAGCTGCGCATCGAGCCTACTCGGCTGGACGCGCAAATCCCCGTCGCCGGGCGCTCCGGGTTCAATCCGTTCTTTAACCGCAGCCGGTCCCAGCGCTTGCAGTCCGAGCCGGTGGAGCTGGAGGTGCGGCCCGTGCCCCCGGAATTCGCGGGCAAGCACTGGCTGCCCGCCGCGAGTTTGGCGCTGGAGGATTCCTGGGCGCAAAAACCCCCGCAGACCACCAGCGGCGAGCCCATCACCCGGACGCTGACGCTTAAGGCCGAGGGCGCGACGGTCGGCTTGTTGCCGGAACTGAACCCGGCGTCGGCTCCGGATTCGGGCGACATCAAGCAATACCCCGATCAACCCACGCAGAATGAAGAAAAGCGCCAGGACGGACTTGCCAGCGCCCGGCAGGAGAAGACCGCGCTGATTGCCTCCAAGCCCGGCACGTATCGGCTACCCGCCGTGGAAATTCCCTGGTGGAACACCAAGACGGATCGGATGGAAACCGCGAAGCTCCCGGAGCGGATTTTGACGGTCCTGCCATCGGCCCACTCGCCATCCCCCGAACCCGCGCCGCCTGCGCCGGAAGCCGTCTCGGAAACCCAGCCGCCGCCTTCCGTCCCGGTGGAGGCCAAGTCGCCTGAGGCGGTGTCGGCCACGGGGGCGGGGCTTTGGTTCTGGCTGGCCTTGCTGTTTGGGTTGGGATGGCTGGGCACGGCCCTGGCCTGGTGGCTCAGCCGCCGACCACGGGTGAATGAGGACGCGGAACCATCGGCGGCAATCCAGCCGGAGCGGCAGTGGGTCGAAGCGGTCGAGCGGGCCTGCCGGGCGAATGATCCCACCGCCGCCCGGCGGGCCTTGCTGGGCTGGGCGTCACAGCGCTGGCCCGAGGCTGGAACGGGGGCTTTGGAGCGGTTTTGCGGTGGGCCGCTGGGCCGGGAAATCGACCGGCTCAATCGGGCGCTCTATGCGGGCGAGAGGGCGGACTGGCAGGGCGCGGACTTATGGCGATGCTTCCACCATGACACGGCCACGAAGCCGAGCGGGAAGGGCGGGGCGGTTCCGGCGTTGGAGCCGCTGCATAGGCTGTAGGCCGGGCTTTAGGCTTACGAGTCCTTGCCCGAGAAGGCATCGACGAGCCAATAAATCCCGTGGGTGGCGACCACGCCCAGCCCGAAGCCCCCGATGAAGAATTCGGACGCATGGTGCCCGGCGGTGACGGCGGCGAATTTGCCGACGGCGAAGCCGACCACCAAGGCGAAGCCGATGCGCAGGCGTTTGATGATTTCCTGGGTGTTCATGAATAAAAAACCTTGGGCAGGAAGCTTGATATGATTCCGCGTTTTATTAATCAACGCTTTGATGGTGCTTGCATTGGAAGACTTCATCCGTAAGTTGTTTGTTGATCCCAACATGCTACGCATGGGACACCATCAACGGGCCGAAGATATGAATCTTGGGTTGGGGTGGCTATATTACTCGATGGTGCGGATTATCCGCCCCGAACAAGTTGTGGTCATTGGCTCCTACCGTGGCTTCGTGCCGCTGATTATGGCGAAAGCATTACTCGACAACGGCGGGGCAGGCAAAGTCTGTTTTATTGACCCGTCCTTAGCCGATGGCTTTTGGATGGACGCGGAAGCTGTAAGGCGGCATTTTATAGCTTACGGAATCAGTAATGTGCTTCATCACAGATGCACGACCCAGGAATTCATCACCACCGAATCATACTCGGCACTGTCTGAAGTGGGGCTATTGATGGTGGATGGGTATCACACTGCCGAACAAGCCCGTTTTGACTATCTCGCATTTCTAGAGAAACTCTCTGATGCCGCAGTGGTCATGTTCCACGACAGCATTTATCCCAGGCATAGCCCCATTTATGACAGGGAAAACCCCTATCGCCACACGGTGTATCAATTTATGGAGCGCCTGCGGGAAACCCCAGGGATCGATCTGTTCAGCCTGCCGTTCGACAGCGGCCTTACCTTGGTGCGTGGCCGTCCGGCTTTTCTGGATTTCATCAACGCGCCCTTTCCATCCCCGCAAGCAGCGGGGTTGTAGGCTATTCGTCCTCCCGACGATTCTGCATGTAGGCCAGAAAGTATTGGTTTAGCTCATCACGGGAACGAGCCCAGCGCCAGGGGGCGTTGTTTTCGGTCTGGAGGTCGCGGTCCAGATCAAGCC
>NZ_JBTEKS010000260.1:0-6180 GCF_054333355.1 Methylomagnum sp.
GTGGTGCGGGCGTTCTTGTGGAGACGGATCAGCATGGCGGAGCCTCAAGCCAGTGAATTGAATACCTCGCGGAGCAGGCTCCGCGCCTCGAAGAGAGCATAGCTTCTAACCGGAATATAATCACACGGGACCAAACACGTAAAGCAAGCTCGGACATGGCGATAATCCCCATTCAATTATTGGTTTGAAATTGTTGTCACAGCGGTAGGCGGAATAACCGGCTAACCCCTCTCAGCCTTAACGATCCACACCGCCAGACCCGCCTACTTTGCCGCAAACTCATTCAGAAATGAAGCAAGCCAAACTGTGACTGTCACCGTTTGATGTGTTCTTAAAAGGTTTAGGGAAACAAATGGCTCCGGCCTTGAACTCCCGAACAGCAACAGGGAAACAAGCAAAGGCCAGCTAAAAAGCCACTTTTGGTGACAATCTGCCACCCCACCACCACTAAACTCCATCCCCACTCCACAAGAGGCTTACCCCATGGCTACTCCATCCGCCGAACGTGGCCGCATCACCGCCCGCGTGCCCATCCACACCCAGCAAACCCTGGAAACAGCCGCCGCCCTGACCGGGGCGACCGTCAACCAATTCGTCGTACAAGCCGCCCTGCGCGAGGCCGAACGCATCATCGAACAAGAGCGCGTCATCCGGCTCAGCGGCGACGACGCCCGCCAATTCCTGGATGCCCTCGACAACCCGCCACCCCCCAACGAAACCTTGCTGGCCACCCTGACCGACTACACCGAGCGCCGCGATGATAAGACTGGAAGCCTTGACTGGGCACCACGACCGAAACGGGTTTGACTGCGGCGTCGCCGCGCTGGATGGCTGGCTGCGCCAAACCGCCGTGCAGCACGCAGGATGCGGTGACGAAGGAACCGCATCAATCGCGAACGATGCGGTTCGTGCCTCACCGCATCCTACAAGCTTCCATCCGAAATGGCTCATCACAGAACAGCGGGGGTTCCCCGTTCCGCCTCGGAAGGTTCATGCCTGAACCCGAAACGGTTCGGCGCCCACTTCCGAACGTCCAACGTTGAACGGCGAAGGTTCATGCTTCAATGCTCAAAGGTTCAACGCCGGACCCTTTACGGTCCACGCTTCCACGTCCGAACGTTCAACCTTGATCGGTAAAGGCTTGCGTTTCCACCTTTGAAGGTTCGCCGCTGGACCGCAAAGGTTCATCGCTAACCCTTGCGAGGTTCAGCGCACCACCCATCAAGCACCAGCCATGAACCTGCGCCGGTTGAGCCGTCACCCCCGCCGACTCACGCGACACCCTCCCGCATCGAATCGCGACTCCCGCCAGTTGCCTCGCGAACCTCAACAGGTATGCTGTCGCACCTTTCCCCCAGAACCGACAACAATAACCATGCAGCCGACATCCCACGCCACCGATTCCCTCGCCCAACTCACCCGCAAACCCCTCCCCAACTTCCCCGGCTGGTACGCCGCCCTCGGCCCCGGCATCGTCTGGATGGCCCTCGCCCAGGGCAGCGGCGAACTCATCTGGTGGCCGTACATGATCGCCAAATACGGCCTCACCTTCCTATGCCTGCTCATCCCGGCCTGCCTGCTGCAATACCCCATCAACATCGAGATTGGCCGCTACACCCTGCTGACCGGCGAGAGCATCTTCCATGGCTTCATCCGCCTCCACCGGGGCTTCGGCATCTTCCTGTGGGTGCTGATGTCGGTGTCGTTCTGCTGGTTCGGGGCGTTCGCTTCGGCGGGCGGCACCTCGCTGGCGGCGCTCACCCACTTCCCGGAGGGCTGGACGCCACGCGGGCAATCGCTGTTCTGGGGCTACGTCACCATCGCCGTGTTTCTGGCGGGCATCTTGTTCAGCCAAGTGGTGTACGTGCTGGTGGAGCGCTTCATGAAGTTCGTCGCCATCACCACCGTGGTCGGGCTGCTGTGGGCCTGCTCGCAACCGGAGGTCGCGCAGACCATCCCCAGCTTCGCCCGAGGCTTGCTCGGCCCCACCGAACCCATGCCCCGCCCGTGGGATGCCGCCGATTCCACCAAGCTGCTGACCGCCATCGCCTTCGCCGGGCTGGGTGGGTTCTGGATTCTGTTTTATTCCTACTGGCTGCGGGACAAGGGCGTGGGCATGGCGGCGCACATGGGCCGGATCACCGGCGTCGTCGCCGACAAGCCGGAAGTCGTCACCGCCGACGGCAATCTGCCGGAAGACCGCCCCGACAACGCCGGGCGCTGGCGGCAATGGGAGAAATATCTGCGGGCCGACGTGCTGGTGGGCATTTGCGGCAACCTCTGCACGACCTTGATGACCTGCCTGCTGGCCTACGCGCTGCTGTATCCGAAGGGCTTGCTGCCGCAGGAATACGAGCTGGCCGTGGTGCAGGCCAAATTCTTCGAGGTGAGCTGGGGCGAGATTGGGCGGATTCTGTTCCTCATCGTCGCCGCCGCCTTCCTGTCCGACACCTGGCTGGCGACGGCGGACGCGGTGAGCCGGATGCAGGCGGACATCGTGCATGTGCTGTTCCCGAAGAGCCACCGGCTGTCGCTGCGGGTCTGGTACTACATCTTCTTAGGCGTGATGACCCTCATCACCTGCCTGACCATGCTGCTGGACACGCCCGGCACGCTGATTCTCACCAGCGCCGTGATTGGCTTCGCGGGCACGGTGATATTCCCGGTGGCCTTGTATTGGCTGAACTATCGGCGACTGGCACCGCATTTGCCGGTGTGGGCGCGGCCCGGTGGCGTGGGGCCGTGGCTGTTGGGGATCAGCTTCGTGGTTTATGTGGGGCTGGCGGGGGCTTATGGGTGGAGCATGTTGGGGGGATGATGAGGGATATATTGGAAATCCTGTAGAGTGGGTTGGTTATATAGGATGGACGCAGCGTGGCGAAACCCATCGCTCCGGGCTAGGTGGCATGATGGGTTTCGCTGCGCTGCACCCATCCTATGACTGAAGCATCTTGCTAATCAGGATTTTCATGAGTCGCCTGCGTTTTGCCGATCCGTAATTTCACCCCAAGCCCCGCCAACCCATGACACAAACCTTCAATCCGCCCCCAGCCATGCAGCGCATCCACGCCATGGGAGCGCTGGTCGTTGCCTGGGGCCGGGCGCTGCTCCGCGCCGTGCGGGACGAGGGGCTGAATTACCGCGCCACCAGCCTGGCCTATACCTCCTTGGTCGCCATCGTGCCGGGGCTAGCCCTGAGCTTTTCGTTGCTCAAGACCTTCGGCGTCCACAACCAGTTGGAGCCGCTGCTGCTGCAAATGCTCGCGCCCCTGGGCGACAAGGCGCCGGAATTGACCGGTACCATCCTGGATTTCGTGAAGCGGGTCAACGTGGGCTTGCTGGGCTTCGTCGGCCTGACGGTGCTGGCTTATACCATCGTGTCCATGCTGGGGAAGATCGAGGCGGCGTTCAACCACATCTGGCGCGTCACCCAGGCCCGCAGCTTCACCCGGCGGGCCAGCGATTACCTCAGCGTGGTGCTGCTGGGTCCGGTGCTGATTTTTTCCGCCATCGGACTCACCGCGTCCAGCCCCACCGCCGCCACCGTGCGGCGGCTGATAGCGCAGGAGCCATTTGGCACGCTGTTCTTCCTGGGCGGCAAGCTGCTGCCGTTCCTGCTGATTATCGCCGCCTTCACCTTCGTCTACATCTACATCCCCAATACCCGCGTGCCTTGGCGGGCGGCGCTGTTCGGCGGCACGGTGGGGGGCTTGCTGTGGAAATTGGCGGGGCTGTTGTTCGCTCATTTCGTGGCGGGATCGGCCAGTTATCACGCCATTTATTCCAGCTTGGTCATCGTCATCCTGTTCATGATTTGGCTGGACCTGTCCTGGCTCATTCTGCTGCTGGGCGGGCAGGCCGCGCTGTATTTCCAGCATCCCCATTATGTGCGCGGCCACAACCGTTATGCGGATTTCGACAATCGGACCAAGGATCGGCTGGGGCTGGCCTTGATGGCGCTGATCGCCGCGCGCTTTGTCCGGGGTGAAGCGCCCTGGACTCTGGATGAACTGGCCGAGCGGTTGGCCTTGCCTTGGGAGACGGTGAAGGATGGCTTGCAGGTGCTACGGGCCGGGGGCTTGCTGGAGGAAACGGGCCGGGGCGACGAGAGCTTCGTTCCCGCCGCCGATTTGGCGGGCCTGACCCTGGGGGATGTGCTGCGGGCGATGCGTCAGGGGCCGGACGCTGTGGGAACGGCGCTGGTCCCGCCGGAGGTGTTGGCCTTGGCGGACGAGTTGGAGAAAGCCATGGCGGAACATCCGGCGGCGGGGATGTCGGTGCGGGAGTTTGTGTTACGCGGGAAAATGTAAGCCGGCCTGGGTTCTGGATCAGCCAAACCGATCAGGCATCGCTTAACTTAAACCCTCTCCCAGAGGGAGAGGGGGCAGGATGTTAAGGTTGTGGCTGAACGCAGTATATAGAGCGGACACAAAAAAGCCGGGACTAAAACCCGGCTTTTTCCCTGGCAGGCGTGCCGCCTTACCTTTTCATCATGTCGAATAATGCAACATAGCCTTTCCGTAACTTTCCGTAGCTTACAAGCCACTGATTTTCAAGGAAATAGGCTTTCTCTAATTTTCCCAAACTTGCCCTAGCTTTCGTTCGCGTGCTTACATGGCGGTTACATGACATGTAAGCAGGAGGCCGGGAGCAAGTGAAAATCATCAAGTCGGAAATCAAAAAACTCCGCCCACCGGAAACTGATTCCACAGCCTTCAAAACAGGCTACGCCGTGCATTGGGATGATGAACTACCGGGGTTCGGGGTACGCATCACGAATGCCGGGGTAGTTTCGTTCATCGTTCAGAAGCGCATCAATGGGCGAAGTCGGCGGGTGACGCTGGGGAAGTTCGGCATTCTGAGCGCCGAACTGGCGCGGCGGGAGGCGCATAAGTTCCTGGCGGCGGTGGCGACCGGGGGCGATCCGCTGGCCGACCGGGAGCGGGCGAAGCTGGAAGGCGTGACGCTGAAAGAAGCCCTGGCGCTGTACATCGAGCGGAAGGCGCTTCGACCGGCCACCGTGGCGAACCTAGACAAAATCCCGATGTGTCTGGCGGATTGGATGCCGAAGCCGCTGGCGCGGATTACCGGGGAAATGGTCATGCACCGGCACCGGCTGCTTGGGGAGGAACGCGGCGAGGCGACCGCCAACATGGTGCTGCGTTACTTCGGCACGGTGTGGAACTTCACCCGCGCTTATCACAAGGGCACCAAGGGCGTTGACATCATCGGGGAATGCCCCACGGTGCGGCTGTCGGAAACCAAGGCGTGGTTCCGTGAGAAGCGGCGGCAACGGGCGATCCGGCCACACCAGTTCCCGGCCTGGGCGGAGGCGGTCGAAACCCTCTCTTATTCCCTGGCGCAAGACTACCTGTGGTTTCTGCTGCTGACCGGCTGTCGGGTGAAGGAAGCCCACGCGCTGCTGTGGGCGGATGTGGATTTAGAGGACGCTTCCGTGTTGCTGCGGGACACCAAGAACCACACCGACCACCGGCTACCGTTGCCGTCGCAGTTGGTGACGCGGCTCAAGGTCCGCAAGGCGGAGAGCTTCGGGGACGTGGTGTTTTGTACCCGCTTGGGTAAGGCAGCGGCCCGCACGGGCTTTCAGCACCAGGTGTTGAGCGTCGCCGAGAAGGCCGGGATTCCTTTCAGTCCGCACGATTTGCGGCGCACCTTCGCCAGTGTCGCGGAAACCATCGGGATTCCGGCCTACACCATCAAGCGGTTGCTGAACCACACGACCGGGGCGGATGTGACCGCCGGTTACATCGTGCTGACGGTGGAAGGCTTGCGGGAACCCATGCAGCGCATCGCCGATTACATCGAGACGGCGAGCGTGGCGCGGGACAACGTGACGCCGCTCAAGCGGAAGGCGCAATGAGTGATTGCCGGACGGACATTGTTTTTTCAGACGGAACTCACGGAACTGACGGAACCGCCTAGAGCGGCGCGGCTTTCAGCGGTTCCGTGGTTTTTTTGGGTGACGGAACTGACGGAACCAAGCGGGCGGGGAAGCGAGGAACCCAAGGGTTAAAGCGTCCTTGCCGTGGGCTTTCCTGGCGCTGGCGGGACAAATTGGGCGGGGGATGCGGAAGGCGCAATGATTGATTGCCGAACGGACATTGTTTTTTCAGACGGAACTCACGGAACTGACGGAACCGCCTAGAGCGGCGCGGGTTC
>NZ_JBTEKS010000261.1:0-6150 GCF_054333355.1 Methylomagnum sp.
TCCAACAGAACCAATGAACCCGCCCGGACAGAGGGACTGGCGACCTTGGCGGAAGCGTGTGGTGCGCCGCCAGTGATTTCCGTGATTTCCAGGCGGTAATCAGCGCCGTTTTTCAAGCTGCCGCAATTGTTGAGAGGGCAACTGCCACCCATCGCCAATAAATAATGCCCGGCGGCCAGATTGTAGAGATTCAACGCCGCCCGCCCACCGCCCAACGGGGCGCTGAAATTCGAGTCGGCACCTAAGGTGCTGCCCCCCAGTCCGCCGCCCGTCGAGATATTGACGTAGCCCTCGCGGACCTCGTTCTGATCCTGGCTCAGGTTGTAGTCGGTACTGCCGGGGTCTTTGTTGATGGGCATCCCGTTCTTCCAACCCACGGGGCCGGAGTTGGCATAGCCGATAAATCCGGTCACAGCGCCGTAACCCTCGCGAGGCGTCCAGTTGAAACTGCCACCGCCAGGCGCTGTTCCGGCATTGCCCAGCATCCACGCACTGGCATTGATCGCGCTTGGCGCGGCTACTTGGTTATAGGAATGGGTGCCGTTCTTGCCATTGTTGATGTCACCGCAGTGGCCGAGACAATTCTGAGAATCGAAGGGCTTGGCACCCACCGGCCATAAGGTGAATGCCGGGTTGAAGCCCGGCTGGGCCGGGTTGGTGCGGACCAAGCTGAAGGTGTAATTGCCGGGCTTGGTGATGAGGACGTCGTACCAGATTGAATTGTGCGCCCAGCCTAAGTTTTTCGAGGTTCCGGAAAAAACATTCGGCACCCCGATGTGGGAATTGTTGCCATCCCAAGCATACAGCGGAAGGCCATTTTTGGTGGCTTCGGCTCCGCTGGCGGAGGTAGTGCCGGTGTTAGAGATGGTGCCTAAGATCGTAATGGCGCCCGCGTCCATGGACGCGGCGGACAGCCCACTCCCGGCCAGGATCAGGGCGACGGCTTTGCGGATGCGTTTGTTCATAGCGTTTCCTTGGATTCGGTTCAGTGCTGCCGCCGGACTCAATCCGGCAGCAGGTCGTGGAAGGTTTCGAGCGGCGTGGTCCGGCCATTCTTGCCGACCGCCGGGACCACCAGGATGTCGTCCCGCGCCAGACCCGCGTCAGTGCCGGAGCCTTGCGTTTGCTGCTCGTTGCCGGGATGGCCGTTGGGGACCAGCACTTGGGGGTGGTCGAAGGGTTCTCTCTCGTAGCGCACCCGCTCGTCGGTCAGGGCCAACAGGAAGGCGGCCAGATTGTCCCGGTTGATCGCCGCCTGGAAGATCAGCCCCTTGTGCATGTCGGGGTTGACGTGGTTGACGGAATTGCCGGGCGTGAAATTGCCCACCTGCACCAGATATTGATCCAGCACTTGGTCGAGGCTGCTCATGCCGCCGTTGTGCATGTAGGGTCCGGTCAGCTCGACGTTGTAAAGCTGCGGCGTCTTGAACTGGGCGCCGGGCGGGCCTAGGCGCTGTTCCGCCGCGCCCCGGTCCAAGGCGGCGGCGACGAGGTCGGGCTTGGGCACGACGGCGGAGGCGGGGTCGGCGCAGCCGCTGGAACCCGCCGGATCGGCCAGCACATTGCCCGCGCCGAATTCCGAAACGCTGAAATTGCCCTGGCCGTTGAAGCCGATATTGCACGCCTGGATGAGCGGCAGCGGCTCGGACACCGAGGCGCTCCGACCGGCCAAGCCCGCCAGATATTGCGGCGCGAAGGCCAGCGGTTTGCCGTAGTCGTCCACGTTGTTGAGGCCCGGATCGGCCACGCTGGGCACCGCGCCGTTATTGAGGAAGCCGGTGTCGGCCAAACGGTAGCTGCCGTCCTGGGTGGCGATGCGGTTGACCATGGTGCGTTGGGCCGAATCCCCGTCCTTGTAGCGCGTCACCCGGTGGGTGGCGGTGCTGAACAGCGGCCCCGTGTGGCAGAAGATGCAATGGGCGTCGTTGAAATCCTGGAAGCCTTGCACCTGTTGCGGCGTCAGCACGTTGTTCCGATCCACGAACTTGCCGTCCTGCAAGGCCAGGTTCGCCCGGTCATACGGGGTGTCGTCGGAAATCAAGGTCGCCCCGTACATCTGGATGGCGAGGCCGAAGAAGAACGAGAAATTCGCCTCGGCCTGACTGAAGCCGGTTTTGTCATAGCGGGGCTTGCCGAACGAAGGATGGGTGCCCGCCGCCCACAACCGGCTGTCGAAGGCATCCTTGACCAATTGCTCGTAAGTCACGCTCAGCCCCTTACCGCTGGCGTTGCGCAGGGGGCTGAGCACGCTATCTTCCGCGTGGACTTCCTGAGCTTCCAGTGCCCGGCGCTTGAGGAGCTTCCGACCAATGTCCGGCCAGGTGCGACCCTTGCAGGACATCTCGAACTCGTTGAGGGGTGGCCCCACCGCCAATGAAGCCAGGGAGGCGTTTTCCAGGGCCATGCGGGTTTTCCATACGGCCCCGCCATCCAGCACCCACAGGTAAGCATCTGGATCACGCGGCCCCCACACGGATACGCCGTTGAAGGCGTGGTTGGCGCGGCCATCCCAGAACTGCCGGTCGAACAGCACGGCATTGATGAAGGTCGGGGCGTTGCGTGGCTCCACCCGGCGGGTGTGCAGATTGCCCACGTGGTAGGTCTGGTCCAATCCCGCGCCGGAAGCCGTGTAAGCCTTGCATTCGTCCTTGGCCGCGCCGGTGGAGGCCGGCGTGGTCTTGGCCACGCCGACAAAGTCCCCCGCGAAGGTGCCCGAAGACGCCACGGCGTTGTAGGTGTAGGAATCCTCGATGAGCTTGCCGGTCTGGGGATCGAACTTGTACAGGGGAAAATCCCGCTTGGTCAGTTGCCAGTTGGCGAGGTTCGGCCCGCGTGGGTCTTTGGGATCGTAGGCGTTGGAGTCCGAGAACTTGCCGGGCAGATGGGCCTTGCCGGGCGAGAGCTGGTTCTTGCTGCGGGTGTCGGCCCCGGCGTGGAAATGGCAGGAGCCGCAGGCCATGCCGTCGCTGCCGACGTTCATGTCCCAGAACAGGGCCTTGCCCAAGGCGATGGCCTTGCTTTGATTCATTACGATGGGCTTTGAGCCGTCCAGCAGGCCGGGGATGTCTGGCACTTTGACATCTTTCAATGAGGGCGGGAGATTGCCAGTGTGGGCGTATCCCAAGGCGGGGAGTCCCGCTGTGATAAGAGTGGCTATCAGCCCAGCCAGAGGCGCGTGCAATGGGCGCTTGGGAATGTCTTGCATATCATTGTTCCCGGAATTTATAGGGAGATGAACGCGGCGCGGGGCCGGATCACTTCTTGATTTTGTAGGCGGCGCTGGCTTCCAGCAGCTTCGCCGTGGCGGGTTGGGCCAGCTTCTTCAGCTTGTCGGGCAGCGGCACATCCACCACGATGGGCGCCTCAAACTCGGCCAGCGGCTTGCCGTCCGCGCCCACCAGCACGGCCTTGTCGCCGGATATCGCCTTGGGAAAGATCGAATCGAATCCCGCCGACTTGGCATCGTCGCAATGTCCCCAGCGCAGCAAGGTGTGGGCGGCGTTGGCCTTCATCCCCAGCGAGTACACCGCCGAAGCCGCCTTGACTGAACGGGGTTCAAGGAAGCACTCCGCGTAAGGAGTGGACTGATCCGCATGGTAATAACGCAGCACCGGCCTAGCGTCTTGGGCTTGCGCCTTGTCGGAAAGGCCCAGCGCGGTGGCGGGCAGCGGCACGGCGACATCCACCAGCAGGTAATACTGGCGGGCGCCATTGGAATAGCGCTGATTCACCAGCTCGGCTTTGATTTTGATTTTCCCCGCGCCCGCCGCCGTCTTCCGACTGGGGACATTACCGACCAACTTATCGCCAGCTCCGGGCGCACGGTCGGCGAAGATGTCGTCCTCGGGTATTTGGCCGCACTCGAAATGCCCATCCGCCGGATCGCAATGGGCCAGGACACCGCCGGACCAGAGCAGCGCGGCGGCGAACCCGCCACCCGCCAGCAAACCGGCCAGCCGCCCGAATCGTCCGTGCCGCCCCCATCCCGGCTGGGCGTGAGGCGCTTGTCTCATGTTGTCGAATCGTATTCCCATAGAATCTCCGAATGGGGTGGATTGACGGTCGGTGCCGGGCCACCATTGACCCGCGCCCAGCCCTAAAGAGGTTCGCAATAAAGCTTGGCCACCCGCCAGGATGGTAGAGGTCAAAGCAAACGCCGTGCCAATAGACATAACCGCTTTATTTACAGAGGATTACGATTCAATCACCCATCCCAAATGAGCATGAATATGGGATATAACTTATCTCTCTACGTCGTTCCACCCCAGATTCAATATGAGTCACGTGGGCGTCCGATGAAACGGTCGAACGCCCACTGGCTCATGGATATAACGGGCCGCTTGCGCCGACACAACGGGACGGTGCGCCGCCCCACGGCTAGCGCAGCCCTTCCAAGGCCGCCCTGGCCTCGTCCATGCCGGGGAACTCCGTCTTGGTTTCCAGCGCCTTGGCGAGATGCTCCTTGGCCCGCGCCGGGTCGCCCTGCCTCGCGTAGATCATGCCGAGGTGATATTGGAACACCGGCACCTGCGGCGCCTTTTCCAATGCCTTGACTTGCAGGGGCAGCGCCTTGGCCGGATCACCGGCGAGGCAATGAATCCAGGCCAGGGTGTCGAGGAACGCGGGTTCCTCCGAGCCTTCCAGGCGCTTCGCCAAGGCCAGCGCCCTGGGAAGCTCGGGCGTCCGGCCCGGCGTGGCGCTGAGCAGGCTGGCGAGGTTGTTGACCGCCAGGAGGTTGTCGGGCTGGACCTTGAGGATGGACTCGTACTGGGCCATGGCTTGGTCGAACTGCTTCGCGCCCTCATAGGCCCGGGCCAGCCCGAATCCGATGGCGACATCGCCGGGAACGGCCGCCTGCGCCCTCTGGTACACCTCGATGGCGCGGGCGGGCTGCCCCTGCCGCTCGTAATGACCCGCCAGGGCGGCATAGGACGGCAACCAGTTCGGATCGAGTTCGATGGCCTTGTTGGCGGCCTTGACGCCCTCCTCCCCCCGGTTCTGGGCGAAGGCCAGGGCCGCGAGCAACTGGTGGGCGCCCCCGTGCTTGGGGTTTTCCGCCAAGACCTTCCTCAAGCGCGCCTCGGCCTTGGCGGGCTGCTTCATTTCCAGATAGGCGGACGCCATGGCCTTGAGGGGTTCGTAGGCGTTCTTGGACTTTTGCAGGGCGATGTCGTATTCGGCCAGGGCCAGATCGAGCTTGCCCCGGCTCTGGTAAAAGCTGCCCAGCCGGAACGCGGCCTGGGGATGGTCGGGGAACTTGGCCTTGATGTCCTTGAGCAGGGACTCCAGCGGCGCGTCCTGCTTGTCCATCGCCAGCAGGTCGGCCTTCAGGTTCAGCCCGTCGAAGCTGGCGGGTTGGGCGGCGAGGAAGTCATCGGCTTGCGCGAAGGCGGCGGGCAGGTCTTGGCGCTGGACCAAGCGTTGGATCAGGCTTTTCCTCAGCCCAAAATCGCCCGGTCTGGCGCGGACGGCCTTTTCCAGGCTATCCCGGCCCTGGTCCGGCTGGCCGCTCAACTGCTGGGCGGTGGCGAGCAGAACCAGCGCGTCCACCGCGTCGGGCTGGTCCTTGAGGATGGCCTGCAAGGGCGGGATGGCGTCCTGCGGCTGCTTGTCGGCCAGGGCCAGCCGGGCCTTGCGCAACAGGGCCTCGTGGTCCTGGGGATTGTTCGCGAGGGCGGTGTCCACCAGCGATTTGCTCTCGTCGGCGCGGCCCGCCCGCGCCAGGAATTCAGCCAGTTGCCCACGGGCCTTGACGGCTTCCGGCTGGCCCTCGCGGCGGGCGATGAAGTCCCGGTACACCTGCTCCGCCTGCGTCGGCTGGCGGGCTTTTTCCAGCAGATTCGCCAGGGTCGCCCGGGCCGACCAATCGTCCGGTGCCGCCTCGACGACCTTCCGGGCGGCGGCGACGGCCCGCTCCCAGTCGCCCCGCCGTCCGAAGTACGCGCTGAGTTCCATCTGGGGCGACAGCCACTTCGGGTTCAATTCGCTGGCTTTTTCCAGCGCCTTCACGCCCTCCCCTTCCTGGCCCTGGCTCAGCGCCACAAGCCCGAGCAACTGGTAAACACCGGCCTGTTTCGGGTCCAGGGCCTGGGCTTGTTTGAGCCGCGCCTCGGCCTTGGCGGGCTGCTTCGCTTCCAGGTAGGCGCTGGT